>CATYWI010000146.1 GCA_958414155.1 uncultured Anaerotruncus sp.
CTGCTATGGCTCAGTCGGTAGAGCACATCCTTGGTAAGGATGAGGTCGGCAGTTCGAATCTGCCTAGCAGCTCCAGAAAAAACCAAGTCATATGACTTGGTTTTTTCTTTTATATGCAACTGCACAAAAAAAGTTTGACACCACTCCGTATTTCATGTTATAATACAAATGAAATGAACTAAGCGGAGGTGTGGGTATGCTGTCACTCAGGATGCTGAAAAAACATAAACGGCCTACCGTTGCCGTAATGATTGCCGAGACCTTCTGCATCATGCGTTTGGTGGTCATATATACCCTTTCGGGCAGTTACCTTGAGCTGCTGCGCGCAATAGGTCAGAAGCAGCGACAGGCTTGATCCGCACCGCCCGCCGCGCCCGAAAAAGGTCGCCGAAAAGCCTTGACAAATCATTCCGCTTATGTTATAATGACTTTGTAAATTCAAACGCTTTGACCGGGAGCAGTAAGCTGCATGAGCCTTAAGAGAGCAGACGGATGGTGCGAGTCTGCGGCAGACGGCAGCCGAAGTCGCCCGTGAGCGCGGAAAATGAACTCCGTCGGGACTTAGTTTTCTGCGGTATCCGCCGTTACCGGATAAAAAAGAGTGCGCCGCCGCACAGCACGTAAGGCGGTGCAAAGTCGGGTGGTACCGCGCGTCCTGCGTCCTGATACGGATGCGGGGCTTTTTGTTTTTACGCCGAAGTATGAAAATCACGAAAGGAATATTATAAAATGGAACAGAACCACGAACTCCCTAAAGTCTATAATCCGCAGGACTTTGAGGACCGGATATATGCCATGTGGTCGGAGAAAGGCTATTTTACGCCCGACCCCAAGGATGACCGCCCTCCCTTCTGCATCGTTATCCCGCCTCCTAACGTCACGGGACAGCTCCATATGGGGCACGCCCTTGACGAAACGCTTCAGGACATTCTCATCCGCGCAAAGCGCATGCAGGGCTACAACACCCTTTGGGTACCCGGCACCGACCATGCCGGCATCGCCACGCAAATAAAGGTCGAGGAATACCTCCGCAAAAACGAAGGCATCACACGCTACGATCTCGGACGCGAGAAATTTCTTGAACGCGTCTGGGACTGGAAAGAGCAGTACGGCAACCGTATAATCAGCCAGCTCAAAAAGCTCGGCTCCTCCTGCGACTGGAGCCGCGAGGCGTTCACGATGAGCGAAAGCCTCTCCCACGCCGTGCGCAAGGTATTTGTCTCCCTTTACAACAAGGGACTTATATACCGCGGTCTGCGCATAACGAACGTATGCCCGCACTGCAACACGGTCATTTCCGATGCCGAGGTCGAGCACAAGGAGATCGAAGGCGCCTTCTGGCACATCAAATACCCGATAAAGGGCGAGGAAGGCAGATTTGTCACCATTGCGACAACACGTCCCGAGACCATGCTCGGTGACACCGCCGTTGCGGTCGCTCCGGACGATGAAAGATATGCCGATCTTGTGGGCAAGACTCTCATTCTCCCGCTCGTCGGACGCGAGATACCCGTTATATCCGATGAAAACGTTGACCGCGAATTCGGCACCGGTTGCGTGAAGATCACGCCCGCGCATGACCCGAACGACTACGAGACCGGTCTGCGTCACAACCTTGAAAACATCATCGTACTTGACAACACCGCTCACATCAATGAAAACGGCGGAAAGTATCAGGGACTTGACCGTTACGAGGCACGCCGGCAGATAGTTGCCGACCTTGACGCGCTCGGTCTGCTTGAAAAGGTAGAAAAATGCACGCACAACGTTGCGCACTGCTACCGCTGCGGTACGGTGCTTGAGCCGGTGGCATCCCGCCAGTGGTTCGTCAAGATGAAACCGCTTGCCGCCCCCGCGATAGACGCCGTGAAGGACGGAAGCATATCGTATGTCCCCGACCGTTTCTCAAAGATATACCTCAACTGGATGGAAAACATCCGCGACTGGTGCATTTCCCGTCAGCTCTGGTGGGGACACCGCATTCCCGCCTTCTATTGCGCCGACTGCGGCGAAATGACAGTCTCCGAGGAGGACGTTCACGTCTGCCCGAAGTGCGGCTCGCACAACATGAAGCAGGACGAGGATGTGCTTGACACATGGTTCTCCTCCGCACTCTGGCCCTTCACCACTCTCGGCTGGCCCGAAAAAACAGAGGAACTCAAAAAGTACTATCCCACGAGCGTGCTCGTGACCGGCTACGATATCATCACCTTCTGGGTATCAAAGATGATATTCATGGGTCTGGAATTCATGGGCGAAAAGCCGTTTTCACACGTTTTCATTCACGGTCTTGTGCGCGACGCGCAGGGACGCAAAATGTCAAAATCGCTCGGCAACGGCATAGATCCGCTTGAAATCATCGACAAATACGGCGCCGACGCGCTAAGATTTGCCCTTGTGACCGGAAACAGCCCCGGAAACGATATGCGCTTCTCGGACGAAAAGATCGAAGCCGCGCGCAACTTTGCCAACAAGCTATGGAATGCATCGCGCTTTGTACGCATGAACCTCACCATTGACAGCACCGTCCTGCCCGCCGCCGAAAAGCTTGCGTCCGAGGACAAGTGGATACTCACACGTTTCGGCGAGCTTGCCGGATCGGTAAACACCTCGCTTGAAAAATTCGAGGTAGGCGTAGCGCTCTCCGCGATCTACGACTTCACATGGGACGTCTACTGCGACTGGTACATCGAGCTTACCAAAGCCCGTCTTGCCGCCAAGGACACCGAGGAAAACCGCACGGCACAGAGCGTGCTGGCATATGTGCTCACCGGCATTCTCAAGCTCCTGCACCCCTTCATGCCCTTCATCACGGAGGAGATATATTCTTCCCTGCCGCATGACGGCGATGCGGAGAGCATTATGATCTCCGAATACCCGAAGGCGGATCCCGCGCTCATCTTCCCCACCGACGCCGAAAAGACCGAGCGTCTTATCGCCGTCATCAAGGCGATACGCGCGCGCCGCACCGAGATGAACGCCGCGCCCTCGCGCAAGACAAAGGTCTATATTGAGACTAAGTATGCAGATTCCTTCGGAAAAGCGACCTATGCGTTCTTTGAGCGTCTTGCTTCCGCGTCCGGAGTAGAGGTCGCCGACAGCTTTGCGGGCATTATCAGCGCCGACGATGCCGCGCAGATAATCACAGACTCCGCAACGGTCTATCTGCCGCTTTCCGAGCTTATCGACACCGCCAAGGAGCGTGCGCGTCTTGAAGGCGAGCAGAAGCTGGTTACCGGCGAGATAGCACGTCTTTCCGGCAAGCTCTCGAATGCAGGATTTATTGCCAAGGCTCCCGCCGCAGTCGTTGACGGTGAGCGCGCCAAGCTTGAAAAATACCGCGAAACGCTTGCGGGCATTGAAGCCGCGCTTACAAAGCTGAAATAAGGTCCCAAGCCCCGGAAACCCACGAGAATATAAATCCTCGCAGGATATCCGGGGCTTTACAGACAAAGAACAAGCGAAAATAGTTATGGATAAAAAATATTGGATTATGTATCCGGAAAAATGTCACACGAGGAGTTCGGAGCGGAGCTGAACATAGACCCGAAATTGTGGGACGAGATTCAGTCCTTGGTTCCGGAGAACATTTTTCAAGACATTAATTCGGATAAGAAAAAATTATAACTCAATATGCCTAACTCAGATAATCAGATCTGTCCAATAAAGTTGCCACTTATTTTACGTCATATTTACGAAAGGAAAAACGTATAATTGAATCTCTTACCTGAAGCGATTTAATTATACGCGGGGGAAACATCATGAAAAAACGCAGCTTAACACTTATCTGTATTGCCATCCTGACCCTTGCGGTAGTCATGCTTACCATGTGTTCCTGCGGTAAAGGCAGCGACGGCGCCATGGACATCAATAAGGAAGCACCGAATCAATCGGAAAAAAGCGATGGGTCATTCAACAACGGCATGCTCGATCTGCCCGGAGGCGATGGAACGCAAAAGCTGATACGCACCTGCTCCGTTGAAGCCGAAACGCGTGATTTTGACACTGCCGCAGCATCGCTGAACGAACGGATAGCGCAGTTCGGCGGCTATGTTGAAAGTCAGAACTCCACCGGTTCGTCCTACAATTCATCGCGCGGCTCGCGGCGGCTTGCGGTCACGGTGCGCATTCCCGCCGAGAAATTCGGTGATTTTGTTTCCGGGCTCGGCGACATTATGAACGTGACGGGGACCACGTCGGAGGTCCAGAATGTCACAGAGGCATACTATGATGCAGAAGCACGTCTTGAAACCCTAAAAGCCGAGCGTGAGAGTCTGCAAAAAATGATGGCATCGATCGACAATGCGAAGGAATATGACTTCTGGCTGACGATGCAAACACGTCTTTCCACGATCGAACAGGACATTGCCTCGCTTGAAGCAAAACTGCGCACCTACGACAACCGCGTGAGCTATTCAACAGTAAGGATCAGCCTGAACGAGGTCATCGAATATACTCCCGCCGCATCGCCTACATTTGCCGAGCGCGTTTCGCGCTCCTTCAAGTCAAGCTGGAAGAGCTTTGCCTCCTTCTGGCAGGACTTTGCCGTATGGATCGTTTCTTTGCTGCCCGTGATAATAACGCTTTCGCTAATTGCCGGAGCAGTGGTGATCATAGTTATTGCGGCAACGAAAAAGAAAAACAAGAAATAATCA
>CATYWI010000147.1 GCA_958414155.1 uncultured Anaerotruncus sp.
TTTCGCCATCGGGGTACGCGGCTACAAATCTGCAGAAACGTCACCCGATACTAAAAAAAGCGTTGCAGAGACGGGGGAAGACGAAGTTTTCCTGATTGTGGAGCATGTGCATGGCAAAGAAGAGCGAGGTGCGGGTCGAAGGATCGATAATGACATAGGAACCCGCCGCACCCTGCCAGCCGAACTGCCCGATCGGGGAGAGCGATCCGCCCTCGCCGCCGAGATACGTCCGCACGCCGTAGCCGTAGCCGTAGCCGATAAGCCCGTGCCAGCGGTCCTCGAATTCGGTGAGCTGAGAGGGCGTGAGACAGTTGCGGCGCATGAGGTCTATCGAGCGGGAGGAAAGAATGCGTTCGCCGGTCGCCGCAACGCCGCCGGAGGCGAGCGCATCGGCGAATTTGATGTAGTCGGAGACAGAGGAGATAAGCCCGGCTCCGCCGCTGTCATAGTCGGTGCCGAGAATATAAACGTTGCCGCCGGTGGCGGGCACGGCATGCCCGGTCTTGACATTGTAGCTGTACAACTTTGCCATGCGCGCACGCACCGCATCGGTCATGCGGAAGCCGCTTTCGGTCATGCCGCAGGGATCGAGAATGTTCTTTTTGACGAAATCGGAAAAACGTTCGCCGGATATGACTTCAACGACCGCGGCAAGAATGTCGTGCGAAAGACCGTAGCGGAAGTGCGTTCCCGGTTCAAAGTCAATGGGCATGCGAGCCATGGCAGCCACAGTCTCACGGGTGGGACACCTGCCACCGGTGCGTGCCTGGACCTCCTGGATGCAGGGATTGGTAAGGTCGTAGGCGTAGCCCGAGGTCATGTTGAACAGATGGCGCATGAGAATGGGGCTTTTTGCCTGCTCGGAATACGCGCCGGAGGCGGAACGTACACGAACGCCCGCAAATTCGGGCAGATAGTCGCTTACGGGGTCGGACATGATGAATCCGCCGCGTTCCATGAGGCGGAGCGCCGCCGCACAGGTGACGACCTTTGTGCAGGAGTACATGTAGTAAAGCTCGTTACCGCTTACGGGGACTCCGGCTTCCATGTCGGTGTATCCCGCACTGTGGCGGTAGAGTATTTTGTGGTCGCGCGCCACGGTAACATCCATGCCGGGAAAGCCCCGCGAGGGGAGCGAATCAACAAATTCGGTTATGTTTCTGAAGTCGTCCATACTTGTTTTCTTCCTTAAATTATGTATTGTGTGGGAGGTCCGCAAAGACCGTGGCAATGTCGGCGCCGCAGGGGATATCGGAAAGCGCCGCGGTGATGTCGGCGAGCCTTAGCGGTACGCCGATAAGAGCGCGCGCCGCAAGAGCCGGCATTTCGGGGTCGAGTGAGTCGGAATCCGCAATGCAGTCGGTTATTACGCCGCCGGCGGCGGAAAAGCGCAGAGTTATGCCGCCCCAGGGGAATCTGCCGGAAAGCTCGTCGTTCATAGGCGGATTGTTGCCGTACAGCCACTCGGGGGAGGCGAGACGCTTTTCGGTTTCCGCGTAAAGCGCGGGATCGGGAAACGTCGTTTCTACCGGTCCGGTCCCCGCCGCGCGCGCATACGCGCGCCGCAGCGCCTCCGAAAAGGCGGGAACGGTCAGCCCGGGAGCCAGCGAGGAGAGATTCACCACTCGCGAGCGTACTGATCCGATCCCCTTTGCCTGCAGCTTGCTTTTTTTGACGGTCAGATACCGCGCCATCGCGTCAAAATCGCAGTCGATGAGCACCGTGCCGTGATGACAGTGAACGTCGCCGACCGAAAAGAACGCGTTGCCGGAGAATTTTGCACCCGCGGCGGTGATGTCGTTGCGTCCGGTCGGCTCGGCATCAATACCGAAATCGCGGCACGCCGCCGCAATTATTCCAAGCTGGCGGGGAACGTCGTAGTCTTCGCCGCGCGCGATAAAGCTGAAGCAGAGATTGCCCATGTCGTGCCGCACGGCGCCGCCGCCGGACATGCGGCGCGCAAGATGGCCGCCGTCGGCTGTAAGCTCGGCTACGCGGCATTCGGCGTAGCAGTTCTGATTTTTACCGATAACTATTGTGTCGTCGTTCTGCCAGAGGAACAAAAGCGACGCCCCGTCGGGCAGCGTGCGCATGAGATATTCCTCGGCGGCGAGGTTGCGGTACGGGGATACCGAGCGCGACTCGCAGATAAAATATTTTTTTGCGTTTTCCATGATAAGAAGATTATACACGACAGCGGAGCGGTTGTCAACCACTCCGGCAGAAAAAATCAAAATATTTTTTATGTAATTACATTGAAACAAAAAAATATAATGCAAAATCAATTAAAATGCTTGACACGGCGAAGGATATATGCTATACTCAAAGCAATGAATGTAACAGTGCCATGTAATTACACAAACACGAAAGGAAAACACAAACATGAGCGTAATGCCGTCAAAAGACAAGGCGACGGGAATGTACCGTAAGATGTACGAGATCCGTCAGTACGAGGAAACGGTCAAGTACCTGTTCTTCGAGGGAATAATGCCCGGCACCATCCACCAGAGTGCGGGCGAGGAGGCGACTGCGGTCGGTACGATATACGACCTGCGCCGCGAGGATGTTATTTTTTCAACGCACCGTCCTGCGGGACACGACCTTGCAAAGGGCGTGTCGCTCCGCGCGATGATGTGCGAGATGTTCGGTAAAGCCGACGGCTGCTGCAAGGGCAAGGGCGGCGCAATGCACACGGGCGATTTCTCGATAGGCGCGCCCCCCGCAAACGCCATTGTCGGCGGAAATATCCCGATCGCCGCAGGCGCGGCGCTGGCGTTTAAAATGCAGCACAAGGACAATGTTGCCGTATCCTTTATGGGCGACGGCGCGACAAACGAAGGCTCCTTCCACGAGGGTCTCAACTTTGCCGCAGTGTGGAAGCTGCCCGTGGTGTATGTCTGCGAGAACAACCTTTACTCCGCCACCACGTCCATCCACCTTACCACGCTTCTTGAAAACCCCGCAGCCGACCGCGGCTCGGCTTACGGTATCCCCTCCGAGGTCGTTGACGGCGAGGACGTGCTTGCCGTGAACGAGGCTATGGCGAGAGCCGTTGCCCGTGCGAGAGCCGGCGAGGGTCCGACGATACTTGAACTCAAGACCTACCGCAAATACGGTCATTCGCGCAACGACGCCTGCGGCTACCGTCCCAAGGACGAGGAGGCGGCGTGGTTTGCACGCGACCCGGTCAAATGCTTCCGCGAGAAGCTCATCGCCGAGGGCGTTGCCACCGACGAGGAGCTGACGGCGATGGAGGATGAAGTGGACAATGCGATAGACGAGGCTGTCGAATACGCCAAGGCGGCGCCCTATCCGACACTTGAAAGCGCGCTTGAAGATGTTTACGCGGACTGAGCGCACCAGTCAAATGAATGAAAGGAAATCAATATAAATGGCAATGATGTCGATAGCGGACGCTCTGAAGTCCGCAATAGCAGAGGAAATGCGCCGCGACCCGGCGGTATATGTAATGGGTGAGGATGAGGATATCCCCGGCGGTATGGGCGGAGCCTTTACCGTTACAAAGGGTATCGGCGACGAGTTCGGAAGAATGGAGAACCGCGGCGGTGTAGTCAGCGAGGGCCGCTGCATAAACACGCCTATCTCCGAGATCATGATAGCGGGCGTGTGCGTAGGCTCGGCAATGTACGGTATGCGTCCCGTCGCCGACCTGCAGTACTGCGACTTCCTTTTCTGCATGATGGACCAGCTTGTGAACCAGGCTGCCAAAATGAGATATATGTCCGGCGGCGCGCTCAAGGTGCCTATGGTCATGCGCTGCCCGTCCGGAGCCACCAACCGCGGCGCACAGCACGCACAAAGCCCCGAGACATATTTTGCACATGTGCCGGGACTCAAGGTCATCTGCCCCTCCACGGCATACGATGCCAAGGGCATGATGAAAACAGCTATCCGTGATGATAACCCCGTTATCGTATTCGAGCACAAGCTCCTTTACGGCTCAAAGCGTAAGGAGGCGGGCGCGCTCAACTCTGCCGGAGAGGTGCCGGACGGAGATTACACCGTGCCGTTCGGAAAAGCCGCTATCCGCCGCGAGGGTAAGGATATCACCATAGTTGCGAACCTTCTTATGAGCTACCGCGCGCAGGAGGCTGCCGCCGAGCTTGAAAAGGAGGGTATCTCCTGCGAGATAATCGACCCCCGCACCCTGCTCCCCTTCGACTATGAGACGGTCGTCGAGTCGGTGCGCAAAACGGGCAAGCTGATGATAGTTCACGAGGATACATACAACTGCGGCTGGGGCGCACAGGTCGCCTCCTACTTTGCCGAGCATGAGATATTCCTGCTTGACGCGCCGGTAGTGCGCGTTGCGGCGTATGACACTCCCGCGCCCTTCTCCCCGGTGCTTGAGAATTACGTTATCCCCTCCAAAGAGCGGATAATGGAGGAAGCCCGCAAGCTGGCGCGGCTCTGATAAGAGGTACAAGATGGTAAAGAAAGTCGTAATGCCGTCGGCGGGACAAACCACCGACGTTGCAACGGTAACAAAGCTCTGCGTTGCCGTAGGCGATGCCGTCCGCAAGGGCGACGTGCTTATGGAGGTGGAGACCGACAAGGCGGTGCTTCCCATCGAGAGCTTTGCCAAGGGATTCATCACCGAAATATTTGTAAGCGAATTCGAAAAGGTGG
>CATYWI010000148.1 GCA_958414155.1 uncultured Anaerotruncus sp.
GCAAAATCAACCGCCGTCTTTTCACGGGACTGTCCCGCCTCAACATAAAGTCCGTAACCGAGAACGCGAACGGCTTTGCTGCCGTCAAGCATCTGATTTCCGCTTTTTATGATCACATCGCCAAAGTCCATCTCGCACGGTACATTAAAATAAATTCCGCCGAGAGTATCTACCAACGCTTTAAGTCCGTCCGGATGCACGATCGCATATCCGTCCACCAGACACCCGGTAAGCGAATGTATCGCGTCGCACAGAATGTTCTTACCGTATTTTGCGTAGATATCGCCGATGGCAATGTATCTGCCGTCCATTACCGTAACCGCATCATTGGGAAATGCCGAAAAAGTGACCTGTGATCTTTCTCGATCAAAGCGCATGAGGACCATCGCCTGTGTAGTCACAGACTGGTACGTGCTCTGATAAAACCCGCCGGGGATCATCGGATCTCCGTTATCACCGTAAATACTGTCGCCATCCTCCGGGTCGGAATCAGGCTCGAGTGCAACACGACGCGGCGCTGCAAGGTCGGTCGGAAGCGGAGCAGGCTCGTGAGTCGTTTCATCCTTTTTTCCGAATATCGTTTCAAGGACCGCGGGATCGTATGCATAAAAAGACGGTTCATAATCCGTCATCACCAGGAGAAGGTTGAATGACGTCCCCGTGTCCGGCAGGTCTATGTCGATAATACCGCCATTGCTGTCGGTAATTACCGGTGTGGGAGCTGTTGTTGTTTCGGATGTATCACTGCCTCCGGCAATTCCCACAAGATTATTGAGAGCATATCCGACGATGAAATATGCCAGCAATGAAAATACCAGAAGTGATATTATAAATGTCAATGCAAAGTTTTTTACTGCAGACAGCACCGTATATCTCCTCCTTCGGTATTGAGGCATCGCCTCGGTCTTATGCGGTAATTATACAACAAACCATACATTTTTGCAACACCGACCGTATTACGTGTTTCTGAACAAATAGCTATCAGTCGGGTGCGCGCTCCGCAAGCGTCACACGGTATTTCTGATAAAAGTTCTCGTAATAACCTTCGTCAAGCGCTTCGCGGATCTTTTTCATAAGCTCATTATAGAAATAGAGATTATGGACCACGGCAAGCCGCATTCCGAGCGACTCCTTGGCTTTTATAAGATGTCTGATATACGAGCGGCTGTATCTCGTGCACGCCGGACAGCCGCAACCCTCATCTATCGGACGCGGATCTTTGGCATACTTCTCGTTAAGTATGTTTATCTTCCCTTTCCACGTGAAGACATTACCGTGTCTTGCATTGCGGCTCGGCATAACGCAGTCAAAAAAGTCAACTCCGCGATAAACTGCTTCAAGAATGTTGACCGGTGTACCAACACCCATAAGATATCTGGGCTTGTTTTTTGGCATATAAGGTTCAACGGCATCAATTATACGATACATCTCCTCGGTCTCTTCGCCAACGGCAAGACCGCCTATCGCGTATCCGTCAAGATCCAGCTCGGCGATCTTCATCATGTGAGCAATACGAAGGTCTTCGTAGGTACTCCCCTGGTTGATACCGAAAAGCATCTGGTGAGGATTTATTGTATCCGGCAATGAGTTGAGACGCTCCATTTCAGCCTTGCAGCGAACGAGCCAGCGGTATGTGCGCTCGGTCGATGCCTTTACATAATCGTACGGTGCGGGATTTTCAATACATTCGTCAAACGCCATAGCGATCGTGGAAGCAAGATTTGACTGTATCTGCATGCTCTCCTCGGGACCCATAAAAATACGCTTACCGTCTATGTGCGAGGCAAAACGAACACCTTCCTCGGTGATCTTTCTGAGCTGTGCCAGCGAAAACACCTGAAATCCGCCGCTGTCTGTAAGCACAGGACCATCCCAATTCATGAATTTCCGTATGCCGCCCATGTCATGAATGAGTTTGTCGCCGGGACGAATGTGCAAGTGATAGGTATTGGACAGTTCCACCTGACAGCCTATCTCCTTAAGCTCGTAGGTCGCCACGCCGCCCTTTATCGCGGCGCAGGTACCGACATTCATGAAAACCGGGGTCTCTATATCACCGTGAACGGTGTGAAGCACACCACGCCGTGCGCGGTCTTCTGTACACTTTATTTCAAACATCTGTTGAGAATTTTCCTTTCATATCGAGCGCTTTATGTACGCTTGAAGCGATGGTCAAGCGCCGATTTTTTCATTTCAAATGCGACCGGTCTGCCGTGAGGACAGTAGGTTATATCCGGATGCTTCATCAATTCACCGACAACATAATTTATGTATTCCGGCGGGTAGACACGCCCTGCCTTTATCGACGCTTTGCAGGACGCCTGGTAAAGAGCCTTTTCAAATATCAGCTTGTGGGTAAGCTCTATATTGCCGGATGCATCTGCAAGATCGCCGGCAAACGACTCGATCATCATGACAGCTTCGTCAAGCTCAAGCCCCTCAGGTATCGCGGTTAGAGAAACAGCATTTCTCGATGTTGTAAAGTCGAATCCTGTTTTTTCGATCTCCTGTCTGTATTCCTCAATAGCGGCAACTTCTCCGCTCATAAGCATTACATCGCGCGGCACAGCCAGCATAACGACAGCGCGATCTGTCGCCTCAAGTCTTGCCTTGAAGCGTTCAAAGTTCAACCTTTCGTGCGCGGCATGCTTGTCAATGATAAGGCTGGTGTCGCCCTTTTCAACGATGATGTATGAGTTAAACAGCTCGCCAACTATTCTGTAATCAATGCACGGCAACTCTTCATGCGCGGTAGGCTTCTCGGAAACACACGGTGCTCCCGCATCATCCAACGCAACGGTCTCTTTGATAACATTATCATCGGATGTAGAGTCGGCATTCTCCGAAGCACTTTCGCCGATATTGAGCGATGACGCGGCATTTTTACCTTCCGCATCTTTTTTTTCATCATCTTCGCCGAACATCTGACGCACGATCTCCGGCTCGACATAATCTATTCCCGGAGATACATAGCCTTCAAAGCCTGTCGTCTCATCATCTATCCCGATCTCAATGTTGTCCCCGCGATATGCGAGATATTCTGCATATTCTCTGATGTTTTCGGGAGGACGCGTACCGTTAAGATACGGCTTTTCCGCGGCTGTTGACGGGTCGAATTTTTTAATGTATTCAGACGGCGGCACATAATCGGGGACTACGGATTTTTCTTCCGTTTTTTTCGTGATGTCCACGTCATCTGTTTTTGAATTTATCTCAAGCTGTTCGCCGCTTCTGCCACCGTTCCTTACCGGAACAAAAGCATCGGAGGCGCGCTGCGGAGTAAATGATACCGATGGCATATGGTCGTTGGGGTCAAATCCCAGCTCCGGACGCCGCTCATTTTCGGTGAGCGCACGGCGAACTGCAAAATAGATCGCATCGAATACCGGCCGCTCATTCGAAAATTTCACCTCGAGCTTGGACGGATGTACATTGACATCAACGGCGTTCGGCGCTATTTCGATATCAAGGACACACCCCGGAAACTTCTCCGGCGGGATATATGATTTATATGCCTGCTCCAATGCCGCCATTGCGGTTTTGGATTTAACATATCTTCCGTTTATAAAGAAATTCTCGTAATTGCGGTTCGGACGCACCTGCATGGGAGAGCAAATAAATCCCTTTACCCTCACACCTTCGCGCTCATCATCTACATTAAGCATTCCGTCGCTGTACACCTTGCCGAAAACAGAACGCACAGCGCTTGACAGTTCGCCGTTGCCCGACGTTTCAAGCTTGACCACGCCGTCGGAGATATATGAAAAAGCAATTTCGGGATGCGCCAGCGCCTCTTTTTCTACAACACTGCCCACCGAAAGCGCTTCGGTCGTGTCCTTTTTGAGAAATTTCAGTCTTGCGGGAACATTCGCAAACAGATTTTCAACAATAACAGTCGTACCGTCCGACGCGCCCCGTTCGCTCAGCTCACCGTCGCGTCCGCAGCTGATCTCGTATATTGCCCCCATTTCACTCCCGCGGACCTTTGAGATTATCCGCACATCTGCAACGGCACATATCGCCGCAAGCGCCTCACCGCGGAAGCCGAGCGTCGTGATACCGTCAAGATCAGCCGCGGTGCGTATCTTGCTTGTTGCATGACGCTTTACAGCGACCGGGAGATCCTCCGGAGTCATACCGCATCCGTTGTCGCTGACGCGCATAAACGAAATACCGCCGCGCATTATTTCCACGGTGATACGGTCAGCCCCTGAGTCCACGGAATTTTCAATAAGCTCCTTTATGACAGACGAAGGTCTGTCTACTACCTCGCCTGCGGCTATAAGGTTTGCAATTACTTCCGATTTACCTTTCAGAATTTATGTATCAGTATCACTTGAGCTTTTTCTGAAGTTCAAATAAGAAATTTATCGCCTCTATCGGAGAAAGCGTATTTACATCGACAGCCTTCAGGTCGTTTATGACCTGCTCACGCATGCAGTCCTCTATTGATATTGTGCCGTCATCCACCGGCTTATGCAACGATCCGTCGGCTTCAGCCGCCGCCCGTGAACGGGTCTCGACATCAGCCAACACCTCTTTTGCACGTTTTATCACCTCGTTCGGGACCCCGGCAAGCTTAGCGACCTCGATACCGTAACTGTCATCGGTCGAGCCGCGAACTATC
>CATYWI010000149.1 GCA_958414155.1 uncultured Anaerotruncus sp.
CAAGATCGTGTGTAATAAAGATAATAGAGAGGTTGCGTTCGCGCTTCAGACGGTTGATAAGCTCAAGGATCTGAGCCTGAATGGTAACGTCAAGCGCGGTCGTGGGTTCATCGCATATCAGAATGTCGGGGTTTGCCGAAAGCGCGATAGCAATAACTATACGCTGACGCATACCGCCCGAGAATTCAAACGGGTACTGTCTGAAACGGAGTCTCGCCTCGGGAATACCGACCTCGTCCATGAGCTTGATAGCTCTTTCCTTGGCTATACGTTTAGTGAGCTTATAAACGACCTGAGAAGCTTTTTCCTTGAGATAATCGATTATCTCAATGCACCGCTTGTCAAGATCGACATTTTCCTCCGCCTGAATATCCGACTCAAACTTTTCGACTACGTGGTTAAGAACGGAAACGATGATGCGGATCTGATCTTCCGGCTCCACAACGGACTTCGGAACGATCTTCCAGTTTACCTTCTTGCCCTTCTTTCCCTTGGCGAGCATTGCCTCTCTCTTTGCGGTCTGACGTGCAAAGCGAGCCTCCTCCTTGGGATTGTTCTTAATATAGAAGAAGTACTTTTCGATCTCTCTGTCAAGCGCTTCGCCGAAGGTGTATGCAACGCTGTCTTTGACCACAGCCAGCGGATCGATCGCCGCAGTAACGCTCTTGTTCAGATTCTTTGCAAGCGCGGTCGCATCCTGAGAGGTAAAACCGCCTGCCTCGAAGAATCCAATCGCCGCACGCAGCTCCTTGACAGCCTTTTCCTTGTTTTTTCTGACCTTGTCGAGCGAATAACGCACTGCAATCTTTTCATATCTGATGAACGACTCCATAAAGTCCTCTGTGAGGTACTTGTAAGCCATTTCATTTGCCTCGGGAGCGGGGATGCGGGAAAGATCCTCATTGGGATGCTTATACACGTAGTAGCCGATCCGGAAAAAGTCGTATTTGGGCCGTGCGAGCATCTCTTCGGCTGTTGCCTTGACCTGTTTCAGTATATCTACGGTCTCGGCAGACGCCTCGTTTTTGTATGCATTTCCCGCAAACAGCTTCTTTGCGATATCCGCGGCTGTCAGCTTCGCTCTTTCATGTGATATCGTGCCGGACAGTGATGCGCTGTGAGCCTTAAGAGATTCCTCATACCCGGTCACAAAATACTTGTCGTCGATCGACTTCAGATAGTTTCTGATCTGATTGAGCTTCGATACGACATCGACCTTCTGCTTCTTTTCGGTCAGGAAGAGAAGATCTTCGATGACCGTGATCATTTCCTCTGCCGCCGTGCGCGACTCGTTGTAGCTGTTTTCCAGCTTGATCGCCTGAATGTTGAAATCATCAAAGGTTTTGATGTGTTTTTCAACTTCTCCGATCGAAATATGCTCGTC
Source organism: uncultured Anaerotruncus sp. (assembly GCA_958414155.1). The sequence goes on from CATYWI010000149.1 coordinate 1,385, forward strand.
GTTGTTTTCGGCAAGAGCGGTCTTTATCGTCTCAAGCAGCGTAGCAAGCATTTTGTTGAAGGCTTCGCGGCCTTCCTTGCGGTTCGCCTTGTTTTTAAGGAGCATCGCCTCTGTGATCTGCTTACCGATGCGCATGATGGGGTTGAGCGACGACAGCGGATCCTGGAAGATCATTGCGATCTTGTCTCCGCGCAGCTTGTGCATCTCCTCTTCGGGAATGCGCAGAAGGTCACGTCCGTCGTAAAGAATTTCTCCGCCCTCATAAATAGAGTTCACCGCAGAGATCCCCATGATCGCTTTCGATGTAACGGACTTACCCGAGCCCGACTCTCCGACAATCGCCAGCGTTTCTCCCTTGTACAGATCGAACGAGATATCACGTACAGCCTGTACCTTACCTGCATCCGTGCGGAAACTGACCTTCAGATTATTGACTGATAACTTGACTTCTTTATTCATATCTTAATCCTCCGAGCCTCTGAGCGACGGGTTCAACGCATCGCGCAAGCCGTTGCCGAACAGGTTAAAGCTGAGCATTAACAGAACAAGGAACAGACAGGGGAACAGCGCCACATATGCTGCGCCTGCCATAATGGATTTCTGACCTGCCGCGATGAGAGTACCGACACTTGTGGTTTTTCCCGCCTCAAGGTTGATGATACCCAGATAGGACAGGTTCGTCTCCGAGTAGATCATCGAGGGAATGACCAGAGCAACGCTGGTCACGATGGTGCCGAGACCGTTCGGGAAAATATGCTTGAACATGATCCTCGAATCGCGTGCGCCGAGCGTTCTTGCCGCAAGGACATACTCCTGATTCTTGAAGCGATAGAACTGCATTCGCGTCCTGCCCGCAATACCTATCCATCCCGTCATAAAGAATGCGATAAACAATACGAGCGCCTGACTCGAGGCTCCCATGTGATATTTCAGAAGGGTTATAACGATTATCGTCGGGACAGAACCGAGAATGTCGGAGAATCTCTCCATAAAGAGGTCGATCCTTCCGCCGAAGTATCCGGAAATGGAACCCCAGATGACACCGACGATGAAGTTCACCGCCACAACGATGGTGGCGAACACGAATGAAAATCTTGCACCGTATGAAAGGCAGGCAAAGATATCCTTGCCCGTTTCGGTGGTACCGAAAATGAAGAGCGGCTCTTCTATACCGTCTTTCTTCACCTGAGTATGATTATAGATGTAATATTCGTAGTATTCCGTCCTGACTTCAATTCCGCCGTCTACCTTTCTGCCGTATGCATAGTAGTAGGTAGTGCCGTTTTCCACGATACCGTTCTCGCCTTCAATGCGGAGGGAATTGTACTCCGGTATCAGGGATGAAGCTTCACCCTTCTCGTATCTCCAATAGTTGGGGATGATATTTCCGTCATAGTCGAGCTTGGGGCGGACAGTAGATGCACTCGGATTTTCTACCTTATAGTAGATATTCGCATCGTACTTGTTTTTTTCAAGCGTAGGTCTGTCGGTGGATTTCACCACAGGGTAAAGGATCTGCTTACCCGTTTCATTCTGATACGCCTGAATGTTATCGAATTCTTCCTGTGAAATTATTTTGTATTTACCGAAGCCTACTCCGTAATAGGTGTCGTAGCGGTAGAAGTAGTTGGCGCCATCCTCGCTCACGGTGTATTCACCGCGCTTGATGACTTCTCTGCCGGTCTCAGCAGCGAGCGCCATGTCCTTGATATAGCCAAGGTAATTGGTCTTTTTAGTCTTGCAGCCATCCCAAAAATCAATGCCTTTGTCTACAAAAAGCTTTGACTTGGGTGTTACATAAGAATACACCATATCATAGTATGCCGGTGTAAACGGGGTAAAAAACGGTGCAGCGATTGCAAAAAGCAGCAGACACATTATTACTATGCCGCCGACGACCGCACCCTTGTTCTTGCAGAAGCGCCTGAAAGCGCCCTGAAAATAGCTTACGGGCTTCGTATCGAATTTACTGTCGTGCTTCAGATCCCTCCCGGTCGCAAATTTGAATTTTTCGACAGGGATATCCGGGATATTATTTATGTTGTTCACTGACATCTTTATTTCGCCCCCATTCTGATTCTCGGGTCGATGAAACCGTAGCTGATATCAATAACGATACCTGCCGCCAGGCTGACAAGAGTATAGAAACCGGACAGCAGCATGAAAAAGTCGTAATCCTGGAATGTGATAGAGTTCAGGTAGAGTCCGCCGACGCCGTTTATTCCGAACATCTTTTCGATGATCAGCGATCCCGAAAGGACCGAGACAAATTCACTGAGTATCGACGGGAATATAACGACCATGGAGTTACGCATCGCATGGCGGAAGATAGCCTGGCGCTTTGTAAGTCCCTTGGTTCTCGCAAGCAGCATAAATTCGCCGGTAAGAACCTCGGAAAGTTCCGCGCGGGTGTAGCGTGCGTATCCGGCTATCGAGCCGAGACACAGAGAAAATACCGCCGGAAGCATGGAGCGGAATACCGGCCATGTGAAATATTCTTTACTTGTTGACATTGTCAGCGGGAACCAGCCGAGCTTGAAGCAGAACACGTACTGGATAAGAAGAGCCAATACGATAGAAGGGACCGAAATGAGCAGTATGATGATAACATTGATCATCTGATCTTGCCACTTGTTCTTTTTCAGCGCAGCCCAGATACCGAGCGCAAGTCCGATCGGTACGCCGATAAGTGTAGAATAAATATTTATAAGCATTGTGGGCGGAAGGTGGCTGACAAACACTTCCCGCAGATCCATGTTAAGATACTCGCCGTAGGTGGTGGCAATACCGAAATCGCCCTTGATAAGCACCCTCTTGATATAGTTTCCGTACTGGAGCATTATCGGGACACGGTCGTACTCATAGACTCCGTTTTCCCCTTCTCTGATGTTGGTGATCCATCCGCGCCCCTCCAGCGTTTTCATTACGATCTCAGGGTCCTGACCCGGAAGAACATTGGTGGGGATGGGCAGAAGCTTGATAAGCACAAAACACATCGTGAAGATGATAATAAATGTGAAGAGCATCAGGCCCAGACGTTTCACAACATATTTAAACATATACATGGGTATTTCTCCTCTGTTTTGTTGTTTCCCAATTCATAGCTTTCGAGTCTCATAATACGCGCACAGGCGCGCAATACCCCCGCGTGCGCTCACATCGCAGTCAGGCGCACGGTACAACATTAATAT
>CATYWI010000150.1 GCA_958414155.1 uncultured Anaerotruncus sp.
AGCCATTCACACTCAGTAGCTTTGCGGTTCATTTTTCTGAGGGTGCAGGAAGCGGTAGCTTTTGCACGTCCAAGGGGCGATACGTAGAAGTCTTTGACATCCATTTTGGCAATTCTGTCCGAGAGAAGTTCTGCTTCACACCATCCCTTTGGAGTCAGGGAATCATTTTCATAATCCGGATCACCATGTCGTATAATCAATAATCGCATAAGTCATTCCTCTTTTCCTTTTTTATCTTTTCACTCATTTATCATCGCCATCATCTGTATTTATAGTGGGATCAGCCCATGCATTCTTCCCGTCATCGGGCGCGCCGCTTATCACTCGCGTTATAACAACGTCGGCACGGTCGCCGACGGCAAATCTGGAATAAAGCGCGGCAGCGGCAAGCCCGGCGGCAAAGCCGCCCACCGCCGCAAGGCTCGGGTAAAGCTCACCCGATATAAAACGCGCTGTCACCGCATAAGCGGCGATCGCGATAACGCACGGCAGTATGAACACGAGCGCCGCATAACCGAGCATCCTCCCGGAGCTGCTTTCAAGCTCAACGGTATCTCCGACCACGGCTCCCACGCGGTTAAGCGCGCGCGTATCGAGCCGTGTCTCACCGCCGAGAAGAGTACACACCGAGCATGTGCCGTCCTCTCCCCTTTTGTGGCATCCCTCGCACGCCGCACGGCGCTCTGTCGCGACAACGGCATATTTTCCGTCGGTGCTTACCACCCTGCCCTCGCTCTTCATATAAATGACCTCACAATTCTTTATGCAGCGCCGGAGCGTTTGCCGCTATCACCGCAAGAGCGGTCTTAAGACCGTCAAGCGCCGCGCTCGTAATGCCGCCGGCATATCCGGCGCCCTCGCCGCACGGATATACGGCGCCCTTGCCGGGAGCGCGTCTGTCCTCCCCGCGCAGTATACGCAGCGGTGCGGAAGTCCTTGTTTCAACGCCGGAGAGCAGAACATCCGATGCGCCGAAGCCCGCTATGCGCGAGTCGAACACCGTAAGCCCGCGGCAAAGTCCGCGGCATATCTGTTCGGGAAGAACCTCCCAAAGATCGGCGCACTTCCATTCTCCGCGCGAGTATGTCGGCATTATGCGGGACGGTTCCGCCAGCGCGGTCCCCGCGCTGTGTCTGCCCGCCATAAAATCTCCCGCCGTCTCTACCGGCACGGCGTAATTCCTGCCGCCGGCGGCAAATGCCGCACGTTCAAGCCTGCGCTGAAATTCTATGCCTCCGCGCAGCGTATCACCGCAGTCGGACGGGAGCACGCTCACGGCAAGAGCCGAGTTGGAGTTTTTCCCCGCGCGGGCGTGCGAGCTCATTCCGTTCACGACCACGCCGCCCGCCTCGCTGGCGGCAGCTATGACCTCGCCGCCCGGACACATGCAGAATGTGTAAACGCCGCGTTCGCCTCGTGTGTCCGAAAGCGTATATTCGGCGTGACCGAGACGTTCGTCGCCCGCATGGACTCCGAACATGGCACGGTCGATATCCTCTGTCAGATGTTCGACACGCACGCCGACCGAAAACGGCTTCGGCTCTGCGGCGTAGCCGTTTGAAATAAGATATTCGTATGTATCGCGCGCACTGTGCCCCGTCGCAAGCAGCAAAGCGCCGCAGTGAATGTCGCCTGCCGTGGTGTACGCGTCGAGCGAGCCGTCAGGCAGCTCTCCGATACCGTCAAGCCGGCAGCGGTATATCACCCTGCCTCCGCACTCGGTTATGCGGTTGATAAGACGCGCCACAACGCCGCGCAACAGATCGGTCCCCACGTGCGGCTTTGAGCGCCACATTATCTCCTCCGGCGCGCCGAATTCACACAGCCGCCGCATTACATATGATATGTGCGGGTCGCCAATGCGCGTTACCAGTTTTCCGTCGGAAAATGTTCCCGCGCCGCCCGCACCGAACTGCACGTTTGACTCCGGGTCAAGCTCTCCGCCCGCAAAAAAGCCGTCAACGCGGCGCACACGCTCATCGGCGGCGTCACCGCGGTCAATAAGGATCGGACAATAGCCCGCCTCGGCGAGCATGAGCGCGGCAAACATTCCGCACGGTCCCATACCCACCACAAGCGGAGGCGCTGTCAGCGGCGAAGTACCGCGCACGATCTCAAACCCGTCGTCCGGTATTTCGCGCACGCCCTCATCGGCGGCGCGGCGGGCATCAACAGAAAAAGGCTCGTCCGCCTCGACTGCCACGGTATATACAAAACGTATCATGTCGCGCCTGCGGGCATCGACAGACCTTCTGTAAAGGTGAAAACGAAGTGGCACACCGTCCGCCCCTATCCGCTTCATCATTCTTGCGGCGACGTCAAGAGCCGCCGCATAGCCGGCTGTGAACGGAAGCACTATCGGTCCCGTAAGCAGTCGGCGAAGCGTAATTTTACTCATATATGAATTATCTCCGATCGGTCATTGTTCTCCTGCCACGGGCGCATTTTCCGGCTCGGGCAGGTCGGTCTCGTCACCGCCGGTCGTTTCCGGCGTTTTTTCTTCGAATATCAGCTTAACGGTCACACTGTCGGGCGCGCCGCTGAAGCTGACGCCTCCGGGCAGCATTGCCTCGGTAAGCTGTACCGTATATTCGGTCACATCATCCGACATCACGGTGAGAATCGTCAGCTTTTCCACCGATGCAAGCAGCTTGGGGTCGCCGCGCAGTGTTACGGATGACGCGGACATCGTACAGCCGCGATAAGCCGCCCCGGAAAAGCCCGGTGAAAGCTCAACGGTCAGCGGCACCGTTTTTTCCGTGTGTATTGACACCGATACGGTTATATTCCGCGTTTCAAGGCGCAGATACTTGCTGTCAAGCGGGATGCCGTCCTTATCGACAGGCTCAAGCACTCCGGTCGCCACTACGCCGGTGGTCAGCTCGCCAAGCTCGATCTCGGCACGTGCGCCCGCTATCCTTGAAAGCAGCTCGCGCGGTCCGTAGACCTTCACGGTCTCGATGTTCTTTTCTATCCGGTCGATAGTATAAGAGGATTCTATCCTGTACTTAGGCACAACCTCCACCGGCACCTCGCGCTCCGCAAGCTCATCGGTATAAATGTTCACAGCCGACGGCTCGGTGTTCAGGCGTTCCACGCCTGCGGGAAGATTCACGAGCACCGGGACAAGATGACGCTCCGCCGTCGTAAGACTGCCCACATTCACATACGCGCGGAAATCCTCCGAGCTTAACTTGTTTATATCTCCGCGCTTGCCGCGCACCGTAACGCTGACTGCGCTTTCCTCAAGGTTTATGACCGACATATTGCTTATTTCCGCAAGCGTCTCCGAGCCTTCGATCTCGATAGGGATAAGCGTGAACGTTTTTTCATAATCGTTGGAATCGTTATCCACAACGTAAAGCCAGATGACGAATGCAAGAAGAAGGCATACTATGCGTGCGATTATCTGAATCCCGCCCCGCTTTGCTTCGGGTGCGCCGTATTCGTTTCCGTCTGTTTTTTTCATTTCGGCGGCACCTCCTTCAGCGATCTTCACCGTCGTCCCGTCCGGGACCGTTCTTTTTCTTTTCAGCGCGCTTTTTCATGCGGGCGGCGCGGCGGCTTATCTTGCGCACCGGTCCCTCGTCCGGAACGAGATACCCGACGAGCCGCTGTTTGAGCGTTGCGTAATTGAAATTGCGTTCAAGCTCGCCGTCAACGGCGATCGATATCGTACCCGTTTCCTCGGACACGACTATTACCACAGCGTCGCTCACCTCGCTGAGTCCGAGAGCCGCGCGGTGGCGCGTACCGAGATCCTTGTTGACATCCTTGCCGGAAAGCGGCAGGTAGCACCCGGCGGCATATATGCGACGGTCGCGGATTATGACCGCGCCGTCATGAAGCGGCGCTTTGTTCACAAAAATATTGCGCAGGAGCGGAGATGACATTTCCGCGTTGAGAATGACTCCCTGCCCCAGATATTCGCCGAGCTTTGTGTTGCGCTCTATGGCAATGAGCGCGCCGGTGCGTGTACGCGCAAGCGCGTCCGCCGCCTCGCTCAGAACATCCGCCATTTCCACTATCTTTTTCATATCACCGGCGTTCAGGCTTTTGAGTCCCTTTATCGGCGTTGTACCGAAGCGCTCAAGCGCCGCGCGCAGGTCGGACTGGAAAATGACTATTATCGCTATCATACCTACCTGGTAGAAGTTCTGAAGCACAAACTTAAGCGCCTTAAGGTTAAGCGCGACGCTCAACAGCATCACAGCCACAACAAAAAGCAGACCTATCGCAAGCCTGCCGGCACGGCGGTTGCGTATAAAGCGGTAAATGTAAAACAGAAGAGCCGCAAGTATGAGTATGTCGATAAAATCGGTGAATTTTACGCCGCGCAGGGCGTCAAGTATATATGAATTGCAAAACTCTGCCGCCGTTTTGAAAAAGGAGACGAGCTTTTCAAAAAACGCTGTTTCAGCGCAGAAAACTGCCATGCGATTTACCGCTTCTTTCTGTGATATAGACTACTTAAATTTAGTCAATTATAATATTACCACAACTCAACGTTTTTTTCAATACCTTTTTAATATATATCAGAAAAAAATAAATGGAAAATAGGGTCTGC
>CATYWI010000151.1 GCA_958414155.1 uncultured Anaerotruncus sp.
CCTGGTTTTGACCCGATGCGTGGATAGTTCCCGCGGGGATCATGACCTGCGTTCCCGGCTCGCTGTGTACGCCGTATATGTACTTTTTGTAGTCGATCTCGGTGTGTTCCTTTTCGCTCTTTTTTACCTCTTCAACGAATTCGTCCACGTCAACGCCGTCGCGGAAGCCGAGGTAGGTGCGTGCGCCCTGACCGGTAACAAAAACATAGTAGCTTTCATCCTGTCTGCCAAGCTCGCCGTTTTCCTTGGTAACGAATTCCGCGCCGGGATGGAGCTGTACCGACATATTGCCGGCGGCGTGGAAGGTGTCGTCATAGTTGAAGCGGATGGGGAAGAAGCCGTGGAACTCATCAAGGCACTGTTTGCCCATGAGCTTTTCGCCGAAAGAGGAAACGACGGTGTAGAAGGGGACCTCAACTGTAAGATCGCCCGCCTCGATAACGGTGGAGACCTCCATCGGGATCATATCGAAGACCCACGCGCAGTTTTTCATGGTGTCGGGCAGATGGCGCACGCCCATGGTGTAATATCCGCCCCATACGCCTTCAAGATATACCGGACGCTGACGGAAGGGGGATTCTATTGTGCGGTCGATGAGGGCGAAAAGCAGGGAGGCGGGCAGCATGGTGAGCGCTTCGGCCTTGTCGCCGCAGATGTAAAAGTCGATGTCGTGCGCGGCAAGCAGCTTTGAGCGGAGGGTAAAGGCAAGCTCAAAATCAACATAGTAGCAACGGCGCATCGTAGCCTTGAAGGGCAGGTCTTCGTCCGAGCCGAGGTTGCGGAAGCCGCCTTTTTTGATGTTGAGAACTGCACGCTTGGGGGTGATGTCGCAGAATATGCGTGTGTCGGCGTAGGGGTAAAGCTCCTCGGAGAGCGCGCCGAAGCCCCAGAGCACCAGCGTCTCGCCTGCTTTTTTGGCTTCCTCAAGCGTATTTTTGAGGGCATCGAGCTTTGCTTTGTCGAACATTCCGGCGTATCCCGCCTTGAAGAGCTTGCCGTAAAGCAGCACCGGGTCTTTTTTGCGGTCCTCGGGGAGATTGTCGCGGAAAAGCTCGCGCAGCTCTGCGGGGGACTTGAGCACAGACGAAACGGCTATTTTGCGCACATCGCCCGCAAGGGCGAGGATGGCGTCGAACGGAGCCGTCGTGTAGCCGTCAAGAGCTATTATGCCGCCTTTTTTGACGATCGCGGCAAGCGCGCGGCGCACGGCGTCGTTCCCGACGGATGCGGTCGTGGTATCGATACCCGTGGCGTCGATGCGGTTTATCGCATTGGGATCGTCGTAGGGGAAGGGATTGAACATAAATGACATAGTTTTATCTCCTTATTAAGAATATAGATCAATTATCGTTTTTTCCGAGCAGGGCGACGAATTCGCGCATGAAGGCGGGAAGGTCCTCGGGGCGGCGCGATGTGACGAGCGCTCCGTCCACCACCACCTCGGCGTTTTCGTAAAGTCCGCCGGCGTTTATAAGATCGTCGCGTATCCCGGGGTAGCAGGTGCACCTTCTGCCGCGCAGCGTGCCTGCGCTGATAAGTATCAGCGGACCGTGGCAGATGGCTGCTATGGGAAGGTGGTTCCGGTCGAAATATTTTGTTATCTCAAGCGCCGCCGCCTGCTGGCGGATCTTTTCGGGGGCGGTCCCGCCGGGCAGGATGAGTCCAGCATATTCCGAAGGATCGACCTCGTCGAGAAGAAGCGTGACATCCACCGTAAAGTGGTACTTTGCCTTTATCGTGCGCTTTTCCATCGAAGCAACGTCAACGGTGTAGCCTGCCTCGCGCATACGGAAAAGGGGATAAAGCACCTCGCTGTCGTCACAGTTGTCGTAGGTTATAAGAAGTATTTTTTTCTTGCTCATGCCGCACCGCCTCAGATCCTGTAAAAGTCGATGTCGAGCATATGCGCCAGCGCCTCAAGCTCGGCTGTAACATCGCCGGGGGCAATGCCGTAGTGCTGTGTCACGCCGCATGCGCCGATGCGTGCGAACAGCTCTTCCGGAGACATTCCGCGCGGGGCGAAATCGGCGTGCGAGTAGGAGGCAAGATAATGCTTTGTGGGCAGGCAATCGACTACCGTCGTCACCATTTTCATTCTGCCGTTTTTCTCGGACATATGGAGCATGGTCTTTTCTCCCTCGGGGAAGACGTACCATGCAAACGGTGCGCCGGCATATTTCCATCCGCTCTTGGCAAAGCGCTCGTCGCGCGCTATTATCATTCTGCCCTCGGGGTCGCGGTAATCGTTGGGACCTGCATGTCCCGCAACGAACGCGCCGCGCGCGTGATCTATGTAAAACGGCTCAATGAAGTTTGAGCGGCGTCCTGTCAGGGCGTGAAGAATGTAGGTGGCAAGTCCGCCGCCTATGTCGCCCTCGGGAACGGTGACAAGGGGCAGGTCGTAGCTCGTGGGCGCAAACCCGGGGCGCAGACCGACCTCGCGGAAGAGCACGGTGTCGATATCGTTGAGAACAAGGAGATCGGTGTCGGCTTTTGCGGCTATCTGCTCCATGGCGTAGGAGGCGCGGACCGACGCGTCGAGCTTTGCCATATCGACGTTCGGGTAGACCTCATGTTCGCTCGTAAGCTCCTTTACTATGCCCGCAACCGTCTCGTCGGAGGTGACGTTTATCTCGTTCACAAGCTCGGATATTGAAAGGAAATGTATCTCGGGACCCATCTTCATAAAAAGATTGTAGGGATCGAGATATGTCGCCCACATCGCCTCGTTGAAGCAGGAGAGCAGCGATATGCGGGAGCGGCGCAGCGTTGAACGCACACGCGCGGCGGCGGAAAATACCTTCAGCTTTTCCGTTACCTCGTCAAGAGTGCCGATAGCCATATCGCTCATCGGGCGGTCAAAACGGCGGAAGGAGCCGCTTGCCTCCTGGAAGCCGACGAGCGCGCCGGCGGAAAGGAAGTCTATGAACTGATCCTCATCGTTGGTGTCGGTGATGGAGAGGGAATCCCTCACGACCGACATGAAAAACAGCGGCATGGGGGGCAGCTCGCGCAAAAAGCGTATCCACGCAAAATCCTCTGCCCATGAGAGGAAGCCTGCCGCAACGCAGTCAACGCCCTCGTTGTAAAAGAGCCGTGCCGCGCGTTCGGCGCCGTCGCGCTCCCATACGGGACCGGGATAAACCACGTCGGCGAATTCTTCTATCTTTTTTATGTAGGAAGCCGTTTCTTCATCCTTGCGGACGGCATACGTGCCGCGCGCGGTACAGTCGCCACGCCCGCGAAAGCGTTCCGCCTCTATAAGCAGAACGCCTATTTTGGGTCTGCGGAAAATTTCCGTCATTTTATTATTCCCCTTTCGTGTCAAAAGCCACGCCCGCCTGTGCGGTCGCCGGTCGTTCTTACGTTATGCGGTACAAAAATTGCAAAATAACCGAAAAAAACGCCGATCCGCCCATTACGGTATTGACTAAAGACAATTTATGTATTATAATCATACGAGAACATTATACCGCGAGCGGATACTCTTTTATATCAAAATAGTACGAGAAAATGTTGAAATCATATTATTGTGGATCGGGGGAAGGGTATGGTATTCGGACTTGAGATCTTAGTTACACGTACATATAATTCGAGCGACGTCAGAAAGACGCTTTTTTCGCCTGTGCGCACGGTCCCGACCTATGAGATCGAGCTGTGCACTGCCGATATGGGCGGGGTGAACTATGTCAACGGCGACGCTATCCCGTGCGAGGTCGGGCGCATACTTGTGGCTCATCCGGGTCAGCGTCGCTACACAAAGGGGCATTTTGAGTGCCAGTATGTGCATTTTATCTGTCATGACCGCGAATTCGAGGATAAATATCTGCGCCCGCTGCAGTTAAGTCTGCGGCTGGGTGACGAAACGCGCGCGCCGCATATCTTCCGCGCCATGACGGGCGCGTGGGCAAAGCACGAGGACGGCTATGAGCTTTACTGCACCGGCAAGCTGATGGAGCTTATCAGCGCCATATATTCGGCGGGCAAGCTGTTAGGGTCGATAGACGAAAAATACCGCCGCTTTTCGCACAATATCATGAGCGCCACCGAGTATATGCGCGAAAATTTTGCCTCTCCGCTCACGCTCGGCGACATTGCGGCATCGGCGCATATCAGCCCGTCGTATTTCCACCTTATATTCAAAAATTCCATAGGCGTCACACCTGCGCGCTATCTGCTTGATGTGCGCATGCGCGAGGCGCAGAAGCTACTGATAAACACCTCGCTTCCGCTTTCCGAGATCGCTGGCATGTGCGGCTTTGACTCGCAGTCCTATTTTACCGACGTATTCCGCCGCGAGGAGGGCGTGACGCCGGGCAAATTCCGCCGCGACAATGCCGATATCACTCTTTGATACCGACGGCAGAACAGAAAGGAAGAGGTTATGAAAGCGTATCCATATCCCAAAAACGGCACGGTCGAGCATTTTGATTTTGCCGCAAAGCCGAAACGTCCGACATTTCTGCTCGGATTGGCAAAGAGGCTCATATCCTT
>CATYWI010000152.1 GCA_958414155.1 uncultured Anaerotruncus sp.
GACGCTGAACGAGCCGCGTGCCGATCTCCCGCGCGGTATGGAACTGCTTGCCTGCGAAAAGCTGACCTACAATATGTCCTTCACGCCGGACAGACGCGGAGACATATCCGCGCTTTTCGGAATGACACCGTACAAATACCGGACGTCCGCCGTGGATGCGCAAAGACTTGGCACGCTTGACTGCCTTGAGTGCGAGGCGGATTTTGAATTCCGAGTTTACAGAAAGAATTGAAGGAATACACATGGATATTTCGGTATGCATACCCATGTACAACGAAAGCGAGCGTATTGCGGATACCGCGCGCACGCTGTCGGAATATATGAGTGCGAATTTTGACGACTACGAGATAATCTTTTCAAATGACGGAAGCACCGACGGAAGCGCCGAGGCGGTGCGCGCTCTCGGTCTGCCGAATGTGCGGGTCACCGGATATGAGAAGAACCGCGGCAAGGGCGCTGCGGTGCGCACTGCGTTTCTTGAGGCGAAGGGCGATTTTGTTATGTTCACCGACGCCGACCTTGCGTACGGTACCGACGTTATAAAGCGCGCATGGGAGACGCACCTTGCGCACCCGGAGGCAGGACTGGTAATCGGTTCGCGCAATCTCGGCGCCGACGGATATGAGGGCTACACATTCCTTCGCCGCGTGGCTTCAAAAACATATATCCGTCTTCTCGGAATCATCGGCGGCTTCAGGCTTTCCGATTCACAGTGCGGCTGTAAGGGTTTTACCGCCGATGCGGTAAAAAAGATATTTCCGCGCTGTGAGGTGGACGGATTCGCGTTTGATTTTGAGGCAATACTCTGGGCGGGAAAACTTGGCATCGGGATCGTTGAAATGCCGGTCAAAATAATAAATCACGGTGCGTCAAAGGTGCATGTTTTCCGGGATGCATTCAAAATGCTCGGCGATCTGCACCGCATGAAAAAGCGTATTTCACGCGCAAAACTCTGACACTGCTTCGGTGTCGTAAAGTAAAAAGGAAGGAGAGGAAGAAAGACAATGAATAAAAAAATAATATTCATAAGGCTGGCCGCGGTTTTTGCGGTGCTCGGAATGCTGCTTCCTCTGCTCATATGCAGTCCCGCGGCGGAAAAAGCCGGTGCGTCGCCGTCCGACGGTGTTTTCCGGCTTCGCAGTGCTTCCACGGGGCAGTATCTTACGGCATATCTCAACGGCTCCCGCGGATACGGAAAGGCGTATATTGCACCTCTTGACAGCACAAATGAGGCTCAGATATTCCTTCTGCGCCGCGCCGATGACGGCAGCTTTACGATCTGGCCGCAAAATGATTCGGCACTTTACTGCTTTGCGTATTCGGAAAGCACTGCTACGGGATCTCCCGTAATCAAACTGCTGACCGAAAACGAAAAAGCGCATTTTGACATTTTTGAGCTAAGATCCGGCGCCTGTACGATATCACCGCTCGGCGGCGGTAATCCCGCCGCGGTGCTCGGAGTTACCGACGAGCTGTCGTATTACAGCGACAACCTTGTCCAGTATACCGACTATCGCGAGGGTGACACCTCGCAGCAGTGGTACCTTGAGCCGGTCAAAACCGAAAAAATGACCTTTGCCTTCACCACTACCGATGTAAAGCTCTATTCGACAGGCAAATTCAGAGTAAGGCTCATACCGTATAACTACATACAGGATAATGTGAAGTGGACATCGAGCGATGAGCGTGTCATAATGGTCGGCAACGGCGGCGCGTACAGCGCGCTTTCGCCCGGCACGGCAAAGGTGACCGCTTCGGTGGACGGCGTGAGCCGCTCGTTTACGGTCACAGTCACCGAGAAGTCGGCGTTCACCTGGTACAGCCAGCGCAGCGTAGCGAACAGCGACTGGGATGCCACTCAGCTTACCGACCTGTTTTTCTGGGGCGGCGGGATAAAGTTACGGTATGCCGCCGACTATCGCAATATGTCGGCGCGCTCGTGGATGCGGGAGGGCTGCGCTATATGCTCGGTTGCAATGGTGCTTCATAATCTCGGCGCCACTCTTGAAAAGGGCTATGATTTCCGCTCCGGGCAATCGGGCGGACTGCCGGCAGACCCGTACACCGTCTCGCTTTCAAACACATACAATTACGGCGCGTCTGACGCGGGTGAACTTCTTTACGGAGACCCGATACTTGCCAACTGGAACGCCATCGCGTCGCGCTTTACGGTTAACGGCAAGGCGGTCGGCTGCCGCAAGGTCTATTTCCCGACGCTGCGCCGAATAGCCAACCTGCTTGAAGAGCACCCGGCGGGTATTGTTGTGGAGTTCAAAAAGCTTAGCGGTACGCACTATGTTGTGTTTGCCGAATGCCTCAATCCCGAGGTAAAAAATCAGAACGACCTGAAATTTATCGTATACGATCCGCTTGGATATACTGCCGATCAGGGTGACGGCGTGCCTTACGAGCGCACCGCCTCGTATCTTATCGGCGGATTCGGCATATGGAGCATGAATTCCGCCATGATCTACGATGTCGCAGACCGTGTCGGATAAAAATAAAGCAAAGAGGGAAGAACCATGATAGCAACACTTGTATTTGTAGACGTCAAGCCCGAATACGTTGACGCGTTCAGAAAAATATCCTGCTACAATCACGACAATTCAAGGCTTGAGCCGGGAAACGTCCGCTTTGATGTGCTTGAGGACAGAAACGATCCGACACAGTTCGTGCTTTACGAAGTCTACCGTGACGAAGAAGCCGCGGCGGCGCACAAAAGGACCGAGCATTACCTCCGCTGGCGCGATGAAGTCGCGCCGTATATGAACAGCCCGCGCCGCGCCGTTCATACCGACCCTGCCGCGTTTGACTGAAAAAAACGGACCGCGCGCATTGCCGGCGGTCCGTTTTTCGGTAATTTGACAGGGTGAGGCTCAAAAAAGATAGTTCATCTGTCCTGCAAGCAGGGCGGTAACGCCGCGGTATATCACCTCGGGACGTTCGTTGAAGTTCTTTTTCATGCGCTTGGCGCGGTCCTCGCTGTCAACGGTAAGACATGTGCTGAAGATGAGTTGCTTCTTTTCGGTTATCTCACAGCGAACATCGTATTTGCCGTCGTCCCGCTTTTCAATGCGGCATGAGGTCGCGATCTCGCGGCGTGAAAAATCAAGATATCTCAGTGCCGCGGTAAGAGACTGGTCAAGTATCGATGAAAGTATATCCGACTTGAGCTGTTCCGCAACGCATTTGCCCTTTGCAGTCACCTCGTAATACGTTGTCCCATTGTCTTCAAAGGATGAGATAAGCCCGCCGTCAAGCATTTCGATGAATGCCTCGGCAAAATCGAGGTACATCACATAGTCTGTCTGCATCACTATGTCGTTTACAGAGCAGTAGTCGAGCGGGTAATTTATATTTTCCATAAGATAAAGAACAAAAATCTTTACGTTGTTTTTGCTTCCGATAGGTGAACCCATATGAAAAGCCTTTCGATGAAAGCGTATTCCGGATATTTGCCGGTACAGTTATTTTAGCATATTATTCGCCGCACTGCAATAGTTTTATGTAATTTTATTTTCGTAAGCTGCTTTCGGTGCGAGACAGATCAAAAAGAGGATATGAAATGATAAACATAGCGCTCCTCGGATTCGGAACGGTGGGTTCCGGCTGCGCCGAGGTCATTGAAAAGAACCAGAATATAATATCCGCCAGGCTTGGCGACGGAGTGAGAGTAAAGTATATTCTTGATCTGCGGGATTTTCCCGACAGCCCGTATGCCGACCGTATAGTCCATGATTTCGGTGTTATACGCGATGACCCGGAGATCAGCATTGTTGCCGAGATGATGGGAGGAGTGCATCCTGCGGCGGATTTTACACGCGAGTGCCTTGTGCGCGGGAAGTCGGTGGTCACGTCAAACAAAGCAGTTGTTGCGGCGCTCGGCGATGAATTGCTTGAGATCGCACGCCAAAATAACGTAAGATATCTTTTTGAGGCGGCGGTCGGCGGCGGTATCCCGGTGGTGCGCCCGCTGATCGACGATCTTTCGGATAACGAGATAAATTCGCTCGCAGGGATACTTAACGGCACGACAAACTATATCCTTACCGAGATGAAGCGCAACGGCACGCCGTTTGACACCGTACTGCGCCGGGCGCAGGAACTGGGATATGCGGAGTCAGATCCGTCGGCTGATGTTGACGGCTTTGATGCCGCGCGCAAGATAATCATACTTGCCGCCATTGCATACGGCAAGCTGTTGCCGCTTGAAGCGGTGAGTGTAGCGGGAATAAGAAATATCCCGGCTGCCGATGTCGCGTTGCTTGCGTCGGCGGGAATATCGGTCAAGCTCATTGCATATGCCGAACGCGGCGCCGACGGCAGGATATATGCCGCCGCGGGTCCCCGTGCCGTGCTTCCGTCATGCCCGCTCTGCCACGTGGATGACGTTTTCAACGGCGTCCTCATAGAAGGGAATATGTTGGGCGAGACAATGTTTTACGGTCGCGGCGCGGGCAAGCTGCACACAGCAAGCGCCGTT
>CATYWI010000153.1 GCA_958414155.1 uncultured Anaerotruncus sp.
AGTACAGATTCATATCTACTACACGTCCTTAGTTACATCTGAACATGAAGTAACTTTCCGGCGAAGTAAATGCAGCTTTATGATTTTTCTCCGTCCGTTGACGGAGAAAAATGAAGATTTCCGCTTGAGGAAATCTACCTCAATCCGCGCAGCGGGTATCACCTTGCTGTCACGCGTATGCGTGACAGCAAGATATCACACGGCGAAGCCGTATATCACATTCTGCGAAGCAGAATATATCACCCTTTTATCCCGCTTCTGCTCACGCCCTGCATGATATACTTGCGCAGGAACAGGAACACCAGGAAGAGCGGCAGAGAAACGAGCGCGACAGCCGCCATCTGCACGGGGTAGTTCACGTCTCCGCTCGTCTCGGTGAACGCATTGCGCAGACCGTTTGTTATGAGTCGGTGCGCCTCATCGTTTGCCACGAGACGCGGCCAGATGTAGGAGTTCCATGCGCCCATCATTTTGAGTATCGTTATTGATATCAGCGTCGGCAGCGACAGCGGTATCATCACCTTCCACAGATACTTGAGGTCGCTCGTGCCGTCCACCTTTGCGGCGAGATACAGCTCGTTGGGTATCTGCATGAAGTTCTGCCTCAAAAGATAAATGTAAAAAACGCTGACAAGGAAGGGCACGATAAGAACGGTATACGTATTGCGCCATCCGAAATCCGTGACGGTTATGTAGTTTGTAATGGTAAAAAGCTCGCCGGGGATCATCATCGTCGCCAGCATTGCCGAGAACATAAGGTTTTTGCCTTTGAATTCAAGGCGTGCGAAGGCGAAAGCCGACAGCACCGTGATGATGAGCGACAGAATTGTCGAAACTATACCGACATACGCGGTATTGAGGAACAGCTTACCGAGATTTGCGGTAGTGAACGCCTCGGCGTAGTTGCCGAACATGACCTGCTTCGGCCAGAAGGTCGGCACAGGCTCGCGGTACTCGGCAAGCGTTTTGAGCGATGAGTTTATCATCCAGTAAAAGGGGAAAAGCACGCACACCGCAACTATGATAAGAAACAGATACGTACCCACCATAACCACGACCTTACCGACCTTCTGCTTTGCGGAGGTCTTGGCAAGATCCATCTCGTGCATTACGACAGTATTTTTATCAGACATTTCAGGTCCCTCCCGTCAATAATGTACCCGCTTCTTGCTGACCTGAAGGTTAACAAGAGTCACGGCGAGGATTATCATAAAGAGTATCAGCGCGGCGGCGCTGGCGCGTCCCTGATTGTTGTTTTCAAGCGCGTCGTAAACAAAGCCCACCATCGTGTTGAGGCGTCCCGCGTCGTCGGCGGGTCCCATCTTTTCGCCGAATATACCCACTATGCTGGTATATTCCTTGAAGCCGCCGATAAAGCCCGTTATAATGACATAAGCAAGCATGGGCGAGAGCAGCGGCACGGTGATCTTTGTGAATATGCGGCGGCGCGACGTGCCGTCAATGCGCGCTGCGTCGTAGTACTGGCGGTTTATGCTCTGCAGTCCGCCCAAAAGGATAAGTATCTTGAAGGGCAGTGCGTTCCAGACTATGTAGATTATCATTACCGCCATGTTTGCGGTATATGACGAACCGGCGTTTATCCAGTTCACCGCATGTCCGCCGAAAAACTCTATTACATTATTTATGATACCGGCGGTGACGACAAGCTCGTTCTCGGTCCCGAAAAAGCTGCCGACGATATTGAACATTGCCGCAAATACCATGCCTATGGCTATCGAGTTGGTGACATAGGGCAGGAAGAATATCGTTTGCAGTATCTTCTGGAATCTCTTTATCGAGTTGAGTCCGACCGCTATGAGCAGTGCAATCACGGTCGAAAGCGGGACCGTCCACACGCAAAGCAGCACGGTATTTTTAAGACACTGAAGAAAGCGCTGATACTTTACGACTTTTACGAAGTTGCCGATACCGAATTTGAACGACGCTCCGCCGGCAGCCATAAGTCCGCTGTAACCCTCTAAAAACGCCATTCTCACCGTATTTATTATCGGCCACACGGTGAAGATCAGCAAAAGAACGATTGCGGGCGACAGATAAAGCCACGCCTTGTACTGATTTTTTCTTTCCATGATTTATTCTCCGAAATAAATTCTTTCTTCGGTTTCTTTTTTGAATATAAACGTTTTGTTGGGCTTGAGGTCGAACTTCACGGTAGCCGAGGCGGTATCCACCTTATTATCCGAGCCTATTATCGACCGCACGACCGGGCTTGCGGACGCCGCGTGGCGCGAAACTATGCTTACGTCGCGTCCCATGACCTCAACGCCGGAAAGCTCGCAGGTAAATCTGCCCGCGTCATTCAGTATAAAGCCCTCGGGACGGACTGCCGCCCAGACCTCGCCGTCCGGCGCGCCCCTGACTTCGAGCACTGCCTCGTCGCCTATGTAGAGCTTCTCTCCCTTTACGCTGCCGGAGAAAACGTTGATCGGCGGCGTACCGAGGAATTTTGCCACAAAGAGGTTCACCGGGTCGTCATACACGCCCTGCGGCTCGCCGACCTGCTGTACGACGCCCTTTTTCATGACCACTATCATATCCGAGATGCTCATCGCCTCTTCCTGGTCATGTGTTACGAACACCGTGGTTATTTTTGTTTCACGCTGGATGCGGCGTATCTCCTCGCGCGTCTGGAGTCTCAGTCTCGCGTCAAGGTTTGAGAGAGGCTCGTCGAGCAGGAGCACGCGCGGCATTTTTACAAGTGCGCGCGCTATTGCGACTCTCTGCTGCTGACCGCCGGACAGCTCGTTCGGCTTTCTGTCGAGCAGTTCGTCTATCTGCACAAGGCGTGCCGCCTCCTCGGCTCGCTTCAGCATTTCGTCCTTTGTGAGCTTATCCGCTCCCCTGAGGTTCTGAAGCGGGAAAAGTATGTTCTGCTTTACCGTAAGGTGCGGATAAAGGGCATAGTTCTGGAACACCAGTCCTACGCCGCGGTTTTCGGGCGAGAGCGCCGTTACATCGTCCTCGCCGAAGAATATTTTGCCCTTTGTGGGAGTCTGGAGTCCGGAGATCATATAAAGCGTTGTGCTTTTGCCGCAGCCCGAGGGACCGAGAAGCCCTATCAGCTTACCGTCCGGCACTTCGATATTGAAATCGTTTACCGCCACGACCTCCTCGTTTGATTTTTTGTTCCGGCTCGGGAAGATCTTTGTTACGTTCTGCAAGACGATTTTCATTGTCTTTTCCGCTCCACCTTTCTTAATATTCGCTTCTTGCGGCTTCCTCCGCCGCAAGCTGTCTTTTATATTCTACAAGCGCGTCAGTGCTTTCAAATATCCGCTGTGTGGCATAATCCGCCGTAACGGTGCCCGCTATAAGATCGTGTATCGGCGTATGTGCCTTTGTTGCCGCCGTAAGTATTATCTGCAATATGCATATCAGCGCTATCACGACGGTGCCTACGATACCGAGCATTCTGAAATATATCATCACGGCTATGAGCACGGGTATCATTGTTTCTATCGTATATTTACCGAGGATCGACCTCACAAAAAGCGCCACGGGAGTTACACGCACCGAGTCCGCGCGGCATACGCATATACCGAATATCTTTTTCCCAAGCGTTCTCCCTTCGCCGAGTATGAGCGGCAGGGCGAATTCCAGTATCATAAACGCAAAGAAAAGCGACAGCGACAATATCAGAACAGTAAGCTCCACGACGATACCGTATGTGTGCACGGTATTTTCGTCCGCGTTCAGCGCCGCGGCTGCCTCGTCGTACCTTGCGCGTTCCTCCTCGGACATCGCGCGGTACTCCTCCTCGGTGATATCAAAGCTGACGCCGTATTTTTCCTCTGCGTCCTTATATATTTTTTCCATTTCCGCGGCGCGGCGGTCATATCCCGTCACTGCGGACAATATCAGCGCCAGCCCCACGGCAAGCACTGCCAATAATATAGCGTCAAACAAAAATGCCGACGCTCTTTTATAAAAACTCATCTGCCGCTTCTCCCTTGGGACAAAGAACTATCTGCTTTTTCCGGGCTGTCAGGCTGTTTTTCCGGTTGCGCGCGCCGTTTTTCCCCATGCGCGCACCCTTCCTCTTATATTATAACATATTCCCGCAAAATTTCAATACCTTTTTTGGACTCGGGTGGCGTTTCTGCGGATTTATAGCCGCATACCCCGACCGTGAAGTCAGTACAGATTCATATCTACTTCCTGTCCATAGTAACATCTGAACATGTTTTTTGATCTCGGGTGATGTTTCTGCAAATTTGTAGCTTCATACCCCGATGGTGAAATGAGTGCAGGTTCATATCTACAAGTCATTATTGTCTTTGGTCAAGGCGCGTAAGCGACTTGACTCGGCGGGGTAACCGATTTTTGAAATCTTATCACAACTATATTCCCCGCCTTACATCAGAACATGAAGTAACTTGTCGGTGAAGTGAGTGCAGACTCTTATCTACGAGTCATT
>CATYWI010000154.1 GCA_958414155.1 uncultured Anaerotruncus sp.
CAACGTGATCGATGACAGGCAGTGACCCACGCTTCTCGGCTGTGTTGATCAGTGCGCGTCCGAGAGTGTCTGCGTCAATATTGTCCTGCTGCGAAATGCCCAACACGTAAATATCGTAGAAATCACGCATACGAGTATTAAGCGTTCCGCGAGAAAGAATGGTTTCTAGCTTTTCTGCAAGCACCGTCTCCAAATTGTAGGCCAACAAGGAAATTGTTCGATCCTCAAAAATAAGCTTGAACACATAGAGGATCTCGCCCGGCGTAATCACATCGTCCGTGGAAAAATCGATCTTCAAGGGCGTGTGCATCGTTTCCAGGCAGGTATCAAGCTGTACCCTGACGCCGGGATAATCAGCATCATCCATGATGGTCGTCACGCTGGCAATGGTGAAGGTCATCCCATCATCAAGAGGGATGGAGATGATCTCGCTGACGATTTCGTGCGCTTTTTCCTCTGTCAGCGTCAGGTTTTTGACGGTCGTATCCACGTCCATCGTCGAACGGTTATCCAGTCCTACCATAGCGGAGACAAGCGTGCCGCCTTTGAGGATGAGATTATCCCGGTATGGGGAAACGGCAAGCCGTTCCAGAAACCGTTCCATGACATAGTTGCGTATGATGATCATAGCCTTGTTGCTGTCGCTTTTGGACATATTGCGAACTAAGGCTTTCAACTGTCTTGCCGTTCGGATCATTAGAGTAACACCTCCATATACTGCCTGATAACACTCTCGATTGAAAGCGCTTTTGCATATCGCATGAGTCGCGGAGTGTTTTTCGTTTTACTTCGCGCATATCCTTTGACCGCTCCTTGCAGCGTTTGCGCTTCAATACATCGACGGCTTCGCACAAGATCGCAAATCGTGCGTTCCATATCATAGCTCCGCAGCGTATGCCCTACGGGCGAGGCGGCCTCCGAAAGACCCATCTCAAATAGGTCTTTCTTGATTGTGTGTACTCTTACGCCCTGCTTGGTGAGTCCCGCAACATTTGTGCCGGCTTCAAGCGTAACAGAAAAGCGCAAGGGTTCACGTTCCGCGGCTCCCAATAGGTAGAGAGCCGTTTCGTGTGAAAAGACTGCCTTTGGATACCGTACCTGAAGCACATAGAGAGCATCAGGCCACGCTTCTTTTGACATGTAAAGCCCATGCGCCGTGCGCTCCAAACCGTTTTCTCTCACATAGGCAGCAAGCGTACTCTTTGATACACCGGCTGCAACGGCATCCGATGTGCGCAGATATCCTTTATTTTCAGACAGCAACTGATCCAATCGCTCAAACTTACCCATGCCATCACCACACTTTCACGCTATTATTGTAACCCAAAATAGCGTGAAAGTAAACCTGTAATCACAAATCCTTTCAAGAAAGCCCAGCGATGCCAGACTCAAGGACATAAAAGGCCGTCTGCTAATTAAGCAAACGGCCTTTGTGCAATGACTCGGCGCATTTATCGCTGCTGTTTTTTGCGTTTCGGTCTGCGCAGCGAGAGGATACCCGCCGCAGCCGCGCACAGCAGTCCGGTGATAACCAGCGCATACCCCCACCACTGGAACGAGAACACGCCGGTCTTGGGAACGGTGGATGTATTCTCGACCACGAACGCTTCCTGATTGACATAGGTGGACGTCACCTCCACCGAGATGACCTTGCCGGACATCACATAGCCCTCAGGCGCCTTCAGCTCCTTGATGGAATACTTACCCTGGCTGAGTTTGCTGAACACCAACAGGCCGTCCTTGTCGGTTTTACCTGTCATCAAGAGCTTGTCCTTGCTGTCGTATAACCCAAACTCCGCGCCGCGTAGCGACTTCTTGGTCGCGGAGTCGACCTTTTTTACGGACAGCTGCACGACCTCGTCGGTGAAGATGGTATCGCCATGGATCGTCCCATCGGGCTTGATCTCAAAGTTCATGGTGTTGGGGTTAAGTGCAAAGCCCTCCGGCGCAAGCGTTTCCTTGAAGGTGTACTTGCCCGGCGCAAGCGTCATGGTGCTGATTTTGCCATCCTTATCCGTGACCGCCTTATACACCGACTTTCCGTCGGCGTCGAATATCTCCACCGTAGCGCCCGGTACCGGCTGTTTGCCCGTGACGTCGGTCTTGGTGATGACAAGCTCGATTCTGTTGTTTTCCATCGTCATGTCCCCGGTGACTGTGCCGTCGGCTGCAACGGTGAACTTCTTGACCGTCGTGCTGAGACCATAACCTTCCGGTGCTTTGAGCTCTTTGTATGTATAATCGCCCTCCGCGAGGTAGATGACCGCCAGCTCGCCGTTCCCGTTGGTTACGCCGGAGAATACCTCCTTATCCTTGACGTCATAGATGGCGATCTCTGCACCCGGAAGCTTTGTGCCGGTTGAATTGTCCACTTTGGTAATCACGACACGGGTAGGCGTGTTGACGATTTCGGTCGTGCCGGTAATCTCACCGTCCGCTGTGACGGTAAAGGTAAAGGTCTGATCTGTCAGCACATAGCCCGTTGGCGCTTTCAGCTCTCGCACCGTATATACGCTGGGACGCGGCATGGGGAAAGCGAGCTCGCCCTTATCGTCCGTTTCACCCGAGGCGATGATCTCGCCGGCCGCGTTTTTGACCTCAAGCGCAGCGCCCGCAAGCAGCCTGCCGTCTACGGAGCTGACCTTAGTGATGTGTACCTGCTTGGGCGAGTTCTTGCATACATACTCCAGAACCTCGTCGGAGTCTGCCGTAATGACTGCCTCGTACTCCTGCCCGCTCAGCTCGAAGCCCGCGGGCGCTTTGGTCTCGCGGATGACGTATGTGCCCACGGGCAGCTCCGGAGAGAGCGCTTCGCCGTTTGCGTCCGTGGTCAGATCTATGGATACGCCCAACTCTTTATTGGATACCTCGAAGACCGCTCCCTTCAGCCTGTAGTCGGCCTCGGTATCACCGCCGCCGAAGATGCGTTGGAGGAGGTTCGGCGCCCGATAGCGTTCGTCCAATTTGATGATCCTGATCTTGCCCGTTATCAGCTCGTTGATGATGGGATTCCCATCGTTGGCGGCGCCACGCACGGTTTCGGTATTCGGGCTGCCGTATACGAGTGCAATCGGATATGCATCTTTGGAAATGATGTAGCCCTCCGGCACGGCCAGTTCTACAAAGCGGTACTTTCCAAACGGGACGTTCTCATGGACCTGAAGATTTCCCTCGGCATCCGTAGAACCCACATAAACCAGCGTATCCTTAGGTAGGAGTGTACTGTTCTCGCCCAGTATCTGCTCATCCGTGTACAACCCAAACGTGAAGCCCTCGCCGGGGCCTGTGATTATCTTCGCCTCTTCGGCGTGGAACAACTCGGCGCGCTTTATCAGGGTCAGTTCCACATTGGGCGCGTCGTCACGGATACCGACCTGCGCGCTGACAATCGCGGTGTACTGGTCTTTATACCGAAGCGTGACCGCGTGCGGTTCTGTATCCAGCAAATACCCTTCGGGCGCTGTCGTTTCCACGACTTCGTATTCGCCAAGATACAGCGCCTTGCTGACGGCGCTTCCATCGCTGCCCGTGGTGACGGTGTCGGCGACCTCTCCGGCGCTGAGCTTCAGTGTGCCGTCCGGAGTTTTGATATCGGTCTTGGCGCGGATCTCAAACACCGCGCCTTCGAGCGGGATATCGGTATAGGTCGCAGTTTTGATCGTTCCGTACTCGCTTTCGGTTTCGGTCACGCCGGTGAATGCAGAGCCGATCTTCTTAACCGTAATTTTCCCCATGACAGGCGTATTGGCGCACTCCACCACAACGGTCTCGCCGTCTTTGCCAACGCTAAAGGGGATGGGGGATGCGTTGAGCAGGTATCCAACGCCCGCCTTCACCTCATGCAAGGTGTAATCGCCATACAGCAGCGGCTCGGGCAGCACCAGTGTCCCGTCAGCGGCCGTTTCAAACACGGTTATATCCACAGGGGAAGGATAGAGCTGACGCTGTACGACCCAGTTGCCGTCCGCATCCTTAATCCTAAACTGCACGCCGGCAGCGGGGATGATTTTGCCGGTTTCCGCGTCCAACTTAGCGATTTTGACCTCACTTTGGAAGGCCTCATCCTCCAAAGCATAAGCAAACACCTTTTCGTCAACGTCAATGGTCACATCGAAGGGCTCCACCAGCTTATGACTGTCGATGCCCTTGATCTCTGTGACGGTGTATGTGCCGTACAGGAGCGTATCGGACATGGCATAGCCCGAAACATCGGTGGTCAGCGTATCCATGACCTCGCCATCCGCCTTGCGTGTGATTGTGAATTCGATGCCCGCAAGGGGTCGTGTCTCCTTGTTGCTGCCATACCCAAACTCGGCGTACTTAATTATGCTGATCCTGCCGCGTATGATCGTGTTCTCGACCGTTACCGACTCCTCCACGACCTCCACCGTCTGTCCGGCGTACTCTATGACCACTGGGAACTCGGCCT
>CATYWI010000155.1 GCA_958414155.1 uncultured Anaerotruncus sp.
AAAGCTGATAAACAAACACCACGTCAAAGTCATTTTTCAACCGCTTCAACGCTCTTTTGGAGTGAAACGGATAGCTGTAATAAATTTAAAAATCTGTTAATCGCGCCTTTTTTCTTGGGCGGATCGGGCAACGCTCCCGCGCCCTTTCGCCGTGCTCATATCCCGGATATATTTCTCCCATTGGATAGTTGGGAACCCCGGTGACAACCGTTACCGCATTACCACGGCAAACAAGCTCTTCGCAAATATCCGCAACACGAAACGGCTCCGGGAAATACTACCGGCATATAACAAGTATCTTCATTTTCCGACCGTTTCCTTTTCTTTTTCCTCTCTTTTCAGTTCTCCAGTGCCTCCCTCGACGACGCCGTCATGGCGAAGCACCGACTTTATCGTGCCGAAGAAGCACTTGCAATCCATTGCAAAACCTTTCCCGTGACCTGCATTCAATGCAGCGACATATTCGCCGTCCAGCTTCGCTTTGACGGGGATCTCCAGCTCGTCACGACCGTTGATCTGCGCCCAGCCGGTAAGCCCCGGCTTCACATCATTAGCTCCATATTTATCGCGTTCGGCAATCAAATCATCCTGATTCCACAGCGCCGGACGAGGTCCGATAATACTCATTTTGCCCGTAAAAATATTGAAAAGCTGCGGCAATTCGTCTATGCTCATTTTTCGCATCCACCGCCCGCATCTGAGTATGTACTGCTCCGGATTTTCAAGCATATGCGTCGGCATATCGTGCGGCGTAGATATTTTCATACTGCGGAATTTAAGCAAACTGAACTGCGTTTTATGCACACCGATTCGCTTTTGTCTGAAAAATGCGGGACCCGGATCCTCTGCTTTAATAATAAATATGAAGACGAGCATCGGCAAAGCCAAAACAACAATCCCGATGAACGACAATACTATATCAATCAACCGTTTGAAAAAATACTTATACATTTCCGTTGAATTCCACTTCCAAATAAAAAAATCATATTCGTTCTATCCCCAAAACAGTCTTTATGAGAAGCATCCGAAAAGCACTGCAAAGGCGAAAAAACAGCGTGTACCCAACAGCATCTCAGGCATTGCAAATATTGTAAGTCAAGCCTTTGATATTGCAACCGTGTGCAAAGTGAAAACACGCAAACATTTGCGATCATAATTTGTCGTAAAAAGTCAGTCTGTATAATGTAATTAATTATATCATACTGCGGTCGGCATGTCAATTCTTTTTCAATCACAGCTATGTTATCAGTACAACACAACCCTTTTGTACTGCCCGTATAATGTGCAGGACACAGGACAGTTTTTATCCTCCTGCGTTTTTATCTGAATTCCGACACGGGGCGGATCCGTTTTCCCCGGTTGCAAGAATATTATACAACAGGCAGCGCGACTTGTAAAGTACGCACTTTTTTGTGCCCCGGTAATAAAAAAGTGACCTTTGGCAGACGGCATCATTGCGCGGACCGTCTATCCGGAGGTGCCGCCGCGGGTGGAATATGCGCTTTCGCCGCTCGGCGAAACGCTCGGTCCCATCCTTGACGCCACGGCAAAGTGGGGCAACGATTATAAATACATGATGGGGCTGTCGCGCTAATGTGCGACAGCCCCGTTTTACCGCCGTAAAAGCAGAAAAGCAATGGCGTGGAGGCGATCACGCTTTCCTGTCAAGCTCAAAGTATTCCGCAAATCTTGCAAAACGCGGACGGAATCCGACCGTGCGGTCAAGCAGTCCGGAGAAAAAGCCTATAATGCTCCCGTTCAGGACCGCCATAACGAGCGTGCCCCAGCCGAGTCCCTCGGGTCTACCGAAAAAGCAAAATGTCATGACCACGCTCGTGAGAAGCAGTGTGATATCGACCGCCGTTTTGAATACGGACAGCCTGATGCCGTATCTGAATGCAACGGCTTTTACGAAAAAGTCATAGACCTGCGGATACAGGTAGGTCTTGAAGAAAAGAGCCACCGAAAATGAGGTCAGAAGAACGCCCGTGACAAACATCATAAGCCTCAGCCACAGCGCCATGCTACCCGGTTCGGTCACGGACGGATCGAAGCACGGGAGCATCCGCCACAGATCCAGCACTGCCCCGTAAATCAGGCAGGTCACAAAGGACATGAGGTACACGGGTCTGAACCTTCGCAGCACGGCGCACAGCAGAACGAACACGCCTGCCTGGATCAGGTACTCCGCCTGTCCGAAGGTCACCACTCCCAGCTTGAGACTGAGCAGATAAGCGGGTGCCACAACCATGGAGATGCCGAAATCCGCCGCGCTGAGCATCGACACCGCAAGCGCCAACAGCACGACCGCAAGCAGATAGGCAGCCTCCGATGACATATAAAGTCTTTTTCCGGGCGCAGTGTACTCGCCCTTTTTTTGAATGGATCGCTCATGTGACATAGCAATTCCTCCAAAACAAAATCGCCATACACCTATCCGGGTGCATGGCGAAAAATGAGCTTTTCTCAGAAAAATCCATACCGATTTTACAGACACAGTATACCACATATCCACGGTGATGTCAAGTACCGACCGCGTTATCGGAAAATATTTTTTCTCCTCTTTTTTCTCTTTACATCCCGTCTGCGGTATGGTATACTGATACGGGAAGGAAGCATGACCAAAGCCTCGGAGATACTGCACATCTCACAGCCTGCGCTGTCAAAGCAGATAATGCAGCTTGAGGAGGAGCTGGGCGCGCGGCTGTTCGTGCGCGGAAAGCGCTCGCTCACGCTGACAGAGGAGGGCAGGTTCCTGCGCGGGCGCGCGCAGGAGATAGTTGCGCTGACTGAAAAGACCGAGCGCGACTTCCGCGACGGCATAGTTTCGTACAACGGCACGGTGTCGATAGGCATGGGCGAGACCACGGCGAGCCGCCGGCTCGGCGGACTTGCAGCGGAATTTTCAAAGTTTTACCCGGAGGTAAGGTTCGATTTTTACTCCGCAACGGCTGACAATGTAAAGGAACGGATCGAAAAGGGACTGCTTGACGCCGGACTGCTGATAGAACCGGCGCTCGATCTTTCAAAATACGACATACTTCGCCTCCCGGTCAGGGACCGCTGGGGCGTGCCGGTATCGGCAAGCGATCCGCTTTTTGAAAAGGATCACGTCACGGGCGGAGCGATAAAATAAATTGCGGAGGACACGAAAATGGAATATATCAAACTGAACAACGGCACAAATATACCGGCTCTCGGCTTCGGAACATGGTGCATTGACGACGGCAAGGCGGCGGAGGCGGTAAGGACCGCGATCGAGCTTGGCTATCGCCACATAGATACGGCGCAGGCATACGGAAACGAGCGCGGCGTAGGCGAGGGGGTCCGCACCTGCGGCATTCCCCGCAAGGAACTGTTTGTTGTAAGCAAGGTCGCCGCCGAAAACAAAAGCTATACTTCCGCCGCGGCGTCGATCGACGAAACGCTGGCAAAAATGAAGCTCGACTATCTCGACATGATGATAATACACTCACCCCAGCCGTGGGCGGAGTGGCGCGGCGAAAAGCGCTATTTTGAGGAGAACCGCGAGGTCTGGCGCGCCCTTGAGGACGCCTGCACCGCCGGCAAACTGCGCACCATAGGCGTATCGAACTTTTTGCGTGATGATCTTGAAAGCCTGCTTCCGCATTGCAGGATAAGACCGGCTGTAAACCAGGTGCTGGCACACATAGGCAGCACGCCGGAGGAGCTGATAGCATTCTGCCGTGAAAACGGCATTGCGGTGGAGGCATATTCGCCGATAGCACACGGCGAGGCGCTGAGAAGTCCCGAGATCGTCAGCACCGCAAAAAAGTACGGGGTATCGCCCGCAAGACTCTGCATAAAATATATTCTTCAGCTTGGTCTCGTGGCGTTGCCGAAGGCATCGTCACGCGGGCATATACGCGAGAACGCGGAGCTTGACTTTACGATATCCGACGAGGATATGAAAATGCTCCGCTCGGTGAACATCAGAGATTACGGCGAGTACAGCTGTTTCCCGGTCTTCAGCGGAAAATAAAAAGCGGCGGTGTTAAAAACTCAATTTGAGTTTTTAACACCGCCGTTGTTTATGAATCACCGCGTGTCAGCGCGGCGATTCGTCAGATATGCAGCGGATCAGCCTCGCGCCCGCGCCGGCATACCGTTTTGTCCTCCGGCAGATAGCTGTCGGGGAAATGTATCATTACATTTGCCTCCTCAAGGCGGCTCTGAAGCGTGGGAACATCCACGGCATATATCGGCGCGCCCGAGCGCAGCGATATCACCGCCGCCTCGCCCGCCGCCTGTCCGGTGAGTATCGCCGGAGGTATGACGCGCAGGATATCCCATCCGAAGCCGTCCGCAGATGCAGAGCGTCCTGCGGTTATCATATTATCATAGCCCGTGCGCACGAGCGTGCGGTATGGGACCTCAAACAGATGATCGCGGTGGTCGAACGAGTT
>CATYWI010000156.1 GCA_958414155.1 uncultured Anaerotruncus sp.
GTCGCCGGTCGATGGACTTTTACCTACACGCTCGGCGTAAATTGCAAGCCGGCGGGCAAGCTCGGCTTTTTTTTCGGGAGAACCCAGGTAGCCCAGCATGGCTATTGAGTCTCTCGCATCGCTTCTCTCACGGTTGAGATAATCAATAAACGAGTAATAATCATACCAGTATTCATCGGAATAATTCCATGTATCAAGCGTTTCAAGAGGCGTTTTTATGATATCATCCGGCCTCTTGAATATAGTATATTCCCACAAATTATCTATAAGCTCATTATAAACGTAAACAAATTTCGGTTTACCGGACAAATACGTTTCCATATCTACAACAAGCTCCGGACTCAGGTATGTTTCGATCATCACCCTGTTATCTCCGCAGTACAACGCATCGATCATCCAATCGGCATACGGGTATTGTTTGCGCGTCACAGTAGACGAAAAATACTTTTTCATACTCTCTGTCGCCTGCTCGCGTGTTATGCCCGCATATTGAATAAAATAATAAAGCTGCGGCAGAGCGCTTTTTATAGACTCGGTGTGAGAATATTCCCTGAATTTTTCTTCAGCTTCGGCGTTGATCCATTTTGACATTTGATTCGGATCGCCTTCTTCAAAATACAATTTCCTCACACTGCTGTCGAGATACGATGCAACGCTGTCAAGGTCCAAATAAGGAGCATATGCACGCAAGATGATTCTATGATACCACAATCCAACAGATTCCGGATATCTTTCGATCGGTTCAAGAATGTATTTAACATATTTATCACGGCGGGATATCAATCCTACGTAATCATATTTTTTTCCGTCCGCCGAGGATACGGTCAGATCAGCCGGGTTGTCAGTACCGCATTTGCCATAGCTTACAGATGACGAGGTTATTGGCAATGCCGAACACACAAGAATTAATGAGATCAATAATATAAATATCCGTCTTGTTTTTTTCATTGTGTTATATCTCCTATACTATCTGTGTATGAACTACGTTCAAATACCATGTTTGAGTAGAACCACAATGGATCATAAGTATCCAGCTTGCTTTGCCTACCTGGAATAGCATTAGAGGAAAAAGTCATATGCAGGTGTGCTCCACTACTACTACCGGTGTTACCGGTTTTACCTATATTTTGCCCCATGGAAACTGTACTGTTTTCGGCAACATATACTTTGGAAAGATGTAAAAGGTGCACATACAGATTGGGGTTCTCGCTTGAGCGAATCACTATATGGTTTCCCAAACCGTCGAAGTAGTTATCAGTTTCGCTGTATCTTACTTTTACTACGGTACCGTCAAATGGAGATTTTAATGCTGTATCATTGATACCTATATCAAATCCATAGTGAAATTCCTTTGCTCCAAGTACTCTAAATCCATATCCGCTTGTTATCAGGAAACTGCTACCATCGAGAGGAAATACTATATCAATATTGGATAGGCGTATTTCGCGGTTCATTCGATTGTTTGTTGCATTGTTTTCTTTGTTATAGTCAACCTGCAATATCCATTTCTGATTATCGGATGTCGAAGAAAAGCTGTTGTAAACAACGCTGTTGTTATAATCGGTCATCGCTTGACTTCCCAACTTAATATTATATGCATTGTTGCTTCCGGTGTAAGTGATATTCACCCTGTCTAACGCAGTTGACGAGTAATTTTTCAGTATCACCTGTGTGGAGGATGCCGATGCCTTTCCGATAACTCTGCGGCTGCCGTTCATACTGCAAATAGGGAAAAGAAGATAGCCTGATATATTATCATTATACACGATCCTGAAATGCTGATTTGAATCAAGATCTTCCTTAGACCCCGGTGTATTTGCATTTGCAGTGATAACATTTACAGTTATTTCGTTATCTTCATTTGATTCATCGGTATCATACCCATCTTTGACAGTCATATATTTTGAAGTTGAGGAATTCTGAAGTTTGTATACACCTGCTATTCTCAAATTCCAATTATATTCACTGTCATTCAAGCCTGTCACCAGTTCCTCGCTCGAATCCACGCCCAACAATTGTGTGGTTTCCGGATTCCAAGCAGCAACGGTCCCATTTTCCAATTCAAGTATTCGCCACATAGAGTTGACAGACGTATTAGCCGCAAGCACAGGTTCGGTACCGTATCCGTTTACAGTAAGATATTTTTCTGTTTTTACAGATTCGATAGTATATATATCTGCACCGGTTGCTGATTTAATGTAAAACTGCGTGTTGTAATCATCGTGTCTTTTAATTATAAGAGAGTTGATGGTTTCTGTGTGTACCGAACTTGAAGCATACTCTAACCCGCTACCATATGAGTCAACGGCCATATAATATCCTGCGCTCTGACTGAATTCAAATACCATATTGCCAAAACGAGCGGGAGAATTAGAGGCGGCTACTAATGTCGGAATAAGGGTTTTGCACCTCGTCTTATCGTACTGGTAACTAAATACCGTAGTACCTGAACCGGATTGGCTAAGGTATAATTCCCGATTGGAATCATTGATCTCAGTATAGTCCGGAGCTGCAATATACACTTCTTTATAGGTTGCATTGGATGGCAAATATGCAACATCAAACTCAAACGATTCACCGGCTCTTCCGAATATTGCGCGCAAATTCGTTGTCGTATTCTTTTTACGAATAATTATACTGTTTACATCAACGTAGTTCACGTAATTGGTCAGTGACCATGACCCCGAAGATGCAACATCGCCGATCGTCAGCGATCCGTTAAGAGCCACTGAGTGATCATATGACGGCGACAGGCGTCCATCGGTCGTATCAAAATACCATGCACTTGTTTCACCTTCTTCGGGATCAGCCAAGGCAACCGTTGTACTTGTCATTGCTACAAGGTACTTTCCCTGATCGTACTGAGAACGTATTCTATAACAACCATTAGTGCGGTATTCAAGCAGCCATTTGCATACCGGAGTAAGAATATTTGCCCACATTCTCGGCGAACCCGCAATGTTGGCTAAATATTTTGATGTACTGTCATGCTTCAAAGCATATTCGCCTGCTAAAGACGAATATGTCATGGAAATACACACATTACCGCCTGTCGCCATATCTTTCATATTGGCTTTCGTCATGACTTCATAGTCGGCACTACTGATGGAAAATACATCTTTGGCGCCTTCTGTTGAGGTTCCCCATTGGCGAGCGGAATCTGTAATATTCAAACCCGCTTCGGCAGCCTCTGCCGAAACAGACGTTCCAAAGATTATTATATCGCAACTACCTATATTGTAGTCAAACAACGGTCTTTCCGCCGATGAGTTTCCAAGGCGTGATGCGAGCGAGGCGTTCGGGAAACCAACGGTCATAGTTCCGGCTGATTTGGACAGTCTCAATCCCCGAGAAATGCTGTCAGACTGTGCTATACTGCCTTCGGACATTATTTCAAGTCCTGAATTACCCTTTACAGGTGTGGAGAAAACATATACCGTTTTACCGCCATCGCGATTCTGAAACATTACTGTGTAATCGTCCGGCTCCTGTTCATACAGCCGATTTACATGCTGTCTCTCATCGGCAAGTTCACGGCTTATAACAGCCGGAAGGTCGGCATCGGAAAGTTGAGCATTTTTCAACTGATCCAACGGCAACTCTCCTTCGAGCAGCTCAAAAGTCCACGGCTCCTCGGCAACAGGAGTCCCACCTACGCTGTTGTCTGCTGTATTTTTTACCGGTGATTCCTGAGCAAAGCCTACAGGTATAAACATACCGATCATTATAGTTAACATGAGGAAAAACGAAATGCACCTTTTATATGTATGCCTTATGTTGACTCGGTGTTTTTTAATTAGCATGACAAAACTCCTTTTTCTTAAAATTCTTGTTGATTTACGTGTCGGGGTTGCGTGCTAACTCGTGTGATGTGGGGAATGTATCCCCCATAATGACCGGTGGATCAAGCAGTGTCATAAAATACTCCTTTCTCAAGTTGAGTTTTACAGTTTGATAAATATAATTGTTTCTTTCTATATGTAATTATAGTATTATAGTATCATAGTTATAATGCGCTGTTAAGTATGATTTTGCGGCACGTATTCGATAAGTGCATAATCGGTTGATTCAAGCGCAAGGTCATATTTATCGTTTATCACAGTAGAAGAACAACTCATCGACCTTGAATCAACTTGCGATATTTATTATGGATAGTATTAATTATAAAAAGGTGCTGTTATAAGCTCATTACTTATAACAGCACTTTTTGTGATTTGTGACGCCGTGCGAACGGCGGGAAGAAATTTTACTTTTTGTCCGTATCCGACGGAGTGGCAAGGCAGAGCGTCAGTCCTGCCGCAAATGCCGGGACACCGATGACTATGAGCAAGTTACCGAGAAAAATCAACTGTCCGTTCATAGACTCAAGCAGGGGCATTGTC
>CATYWI010000157.1 GCA_958414155.1 uncultured Anaerotruncus sp.
GTATACCGCGACCTCAACGCCAACGGCAAGGATGCCGAGGATATGTACGGATATGTCACATATTCCGGCATGGTGAACCCGCTGTTTATCGGTATGGGCGTGCGCTTTACCGACAAATCCGAAGACGGAAGGGTGAAAATATCCGATACATATGTTTCCGAAAAAACACAGGGGCTGCTTGAGCGGGTGAACGCCAGTCTGTTTACCGGGAGCGATTGGTTCTACGCCGGCAGCTTTGACGCATCGGCAAAGGTTTTTGTTGAGGGCAGAGCGGCATTTTATATGGCGTCGGTCAGACTTACCGTCAATCATCTTGCCGATTCCGGCGTGAAGTACGGCGTCCTGCCCGCTCCGAAGTATAATGAGGACCAGGAGGGCTATCACACGCTTATGGCGAACACCTACACCATGTACGGTATAACCAAAAATGTGTCGGATACCGACAATGCAAGCGCTGTTATCGAGGCGCTCGCACAGGAGCGCTACCGCATGGTGACGCCCGAGGTGTTTGAGGTGACGCTCAAGGCGAGATATTCGGATAAGCCTGCCGATGCCGTTATGTTTGACATTCTGCGCGGGAGCACCGTGTTTGAGATCGGACTTGTTCTCAGCGATCAGCTTGACGGCATACCCAGCAAGGCGCTCTTTACGCTTGTAAACAACAAGTCTGCGGACTGGATGTCTTACATGGCAAAGAAAAAAAGCACGCTTGAGAGCAGAATAAAAACGCTGAACGACGCATTGAGCGACTGACGCTTTTTACGGAAATAAAATCAAGGGGGAATATTTCAGCAATGAAAAACAAAAGACTGTTATCTTTTCTTACCGTCGTGTGTATTCTTGCGGCGCTGTGCGCCGCGCTCATTCCTGCTGCCTCGGCAGAGGCGGCGGTGTGGAACGGCGTTTCGGGAACCTCGATAGTTGCAGGCTCGGGGACATCCGAGGACCCGTATCTTATACGCGATCCCGCCGAGCTTGACTTTATTGCCGCTTCCGCTGTCGGCGGCGAGAAGTTTGAGGGGAAATACTTCCGCCTTGAAACCGATGTTGACTGGGGCGGACGCGAATGGACTCCGATAGGGACCAAGGCTGCGCCGTTCGGCGGAGTATTTGACGGTAACGGCAAGACAGTGTACAACTTTACCTGCACCGACACGGTCCCCGGACTTTTCGGATACGCCACAGGCGCGGAAATTAAAAATCTCAAGGTGGATCATGCGGTGTTTACCACCGACACGCGATATGCCGGCGCTCTTGTCGGACTCCTCCGCGAAAGCAGACTGTCCTCATGCGCCGTGGGTGAAAACGTGGTCGTTACCACCGAAAGCATGATGTCGAGTACTGCCCAGATGGGCGGAGTGTGCGGACTTGTAAATAACAGCACCGTTACCGCATGCGTCAATTACGGCAGGGTCGAGGCGCTTAATGTTAACGGAACGTCGTTCGTCGGCGGTATTGCAGGCGTTGTGGGCAACGAAAGCACGCTTGTCAACTGCATGAATGTCGGTCCCGTTTCTTCTCCCAATAAGAATGTTACCGAGGGCTCCTGCGCGTATGTCGGCGGCATTGCCGGCGGTATCGGATCAAGCAGTAAGTCCGGCGTGCTTGAGGGCTGCATCAATACGGGAGAGGTATCGTGTGTGGAGTATGCCGGCGGCGTCGTTGGCAGGATACATGTTGCCGGCAGTGCGCTCAATAACTGTTCAAATCTCGGCGCGGTACGCGGCGGCGCGGATATGAGCGGCTCGGTGGTCGGTCTGGCGAACAAGGAATTCACCGCATCGGGAAATATGGGGCTTTCCGGCTCCGCTCCCGCCGAATGCGCCAATACAGCCGAAGGCGTTGCCATTCCCGCGGGAGCGTGGAGCACTGCGGACGAAGCCGCCATAAAGGCGTCGGATGCATTCATGAAGACCGAGGGGGACATTCTCTCGCTTCCAGCATTTGCCGTGGTCGTTCCCGTCGCCCCCGCGACCGAGCCTGTCACCGAGCCGATGACAGATCCCGCGACAGTTCCCGCTACCGAACCCGCTACCAAACCTGTGACAAAGCCCGCGACTGACCCGGTGACCGAGCCGGGGACAGCCCCTGTCACCGAGCCGGCAGGTGTGTCCTCGTCGGAGTCTGCCGTGACCGAGCCTGCCAAGGGCGGATGCGGCAGCTCCGTTGCCGCCGTGACGCTGATCGCGGCATTGCTCGGCGGAGCAGTCCTTGCCGGACGCAGGAAAAACTGACGGCGACATGATGAAACGAGGATTTCCCTCCGCGCTTGTGCGGCGGACGCTTGCCCTGATCGTTGCCGTTCTGACAGTGCTGGCGCTTTCCGCCTGCCGCCGCGACAACGGCGGCGTGGCATTATCCGGCTCATCGACAGCCGCGCCTGCCGCAGATACATTCACCGTAAGG
This sequence comes from uncultured Anaerotruncus sp., assembly GCA_958414155.1. The sequence goes on from CATYWI010000157.1 coordinate 2,407, forward strand.
CTGTCGGAATATAAGATCATATATCCCGAAAAGGCGTCCGCGGCTTGCCGCGGCGCGGCGCGCGAGCTGAAGGATATGCTCGCGGCGGTGTCCGGCGGGAGCATCGCAATGTCTGACGACTGGTCGGAGAACGGCGCCGCTCCTGCGGAGGACCTGCCCGAGATACTCGTGGGCGTGACCAACAGGCAGCAGTCTGAAGCGGCGGGCGTGTCCTGGGGCGGCAGCGCCGGGTGGAGCGTGACCGTGAGCGGCAGGCGCATCGTTGTGTCCGCCTCGTCGGATATATTGCTCTACTATGCGGTCGGAGAGCTTGCCGACGCCGCGCTGCCGTATGACGACGGCGTTGTCGGGTTCCCGGCGGGAATGTCGCTCGAATGCCGCGATTTTAATGAGATAATGCTTGCGGAGGACGGCGTTCCGTCATATCCGATAGTGTATTCCCGCTATGCCGGGAGCGAGCTTGCCTCTGCGTTCGGCGAGCTTAAGACCAAAATAAATACGCTTCTCGGAAGCGAGGGGCAGTCTATGCGCAATGATGCGCTTTCAAAGGCTGGCAGCTACAACAGCGAGACAACGGAGATACTTATCGGCGATACCGGCTATACCGAGAGCGCCGAGGGGATATCCCGCTTCGGCGGCGCCGAATACGGCTTCACCGTCGTCGGCAATAAGCTTGTAGTCGGCGGCAGGACCCCGATAACTACCGCAAGGGCGGTCGCAAGGCTTGCCGAAATGCTTGACGGCGCTGTTACCGAGGGTACCGACGGGAAAAGATCGATAATCCTGCCGTGTCCTGCCGTGGCGCGATTCAGATATACCGGCTACCGTGCGAATATTCCTGAGGCAGACGGGCTTAGTCTGACGCGTGCTGTCGATACGGGAGCGGGCGGGCTTATGCTGTGCTACGAAGGTGTCGGAGAGGGGGAATACACCGCGTACCGCACGTCGGCGGAGAACGCGGGCTTCACCTGTGTGGGCAGTAATACGATAGGCGAAAACAGCTATTCAACATATGAAAAGGATGGCTCCGGTACGCGGCTTTACGTCGCGTATGCAGGCGGAGCGCTGAGGATCACCGCCGAGCCGACGGATAACGGATATTATTCCGGCGGCGATGCCGATATCGGCGGCAAGGTCATGTTTACTCAGATGGCGCTGAGTTATCCCGGCGACAATACGAACGGCATGGGATATGTGCTGAAGCTCGCGGACGGCAGCTTTGTCATATGGGACGGCGGATTTACCGAGGATGCCGCACAGCTTTCGGCGTATCTCAAAAGGAATACCGCGGCAGGCGAAAAGCCGTATGTGAGACTGTGGATACTCACACACATGCACGGCGATCACATTCAGTGCTTTCTTGAATTTGCCGTGCGATATGCCGGTGAGATCAGGCTCGGCAGCCTTATGGCTGCGGTGCCGGATACATACTGTGACCCGGAGGGCGCCTGCCCCGCATGGGATAAAGTGAAGCGCGCGGTGAATTCCTTTGCCGGCGCCGGGATGGTAAAGCCGCATGAGGGCGACCGCATAAGACTTCCGGGCGCCGACATAGAGGTACTGGGAACATATTCTCTCATTCTTGCACGCGGCGGTCGTTCGGATGCTCGCAACGATACCTCGGTGGTCACGCGTATTTTGTGCGGGGAGGACGGGATACTTCTTCCGGGAGACGCGCAGATACCTATGGGAGAAGCGCTCGTTGCCGAATACGGCGACGCTTTGCGCTCAAAGTATGTTCAGGTGGCTCACCACGGATCGATAAAGTGGCCCACAACGCGCGCCTTTTATGAGACGGTAAAGCCGGAGTACGCATTTTTCCCCGGCTCCGCCGCGCGGTATGCCGAAAACCGTAAGACAGAGATAAATAAATATGTCCTGAGCCTTGTCGGAGCGTCGCATATGTATGTTGCCGATGGGGATTGGTTCGAGCTGATGCTCGGAAAATAAGGCGA
>CATYWI010000158.1 GCA_958414155.1 uncultured Anaerotruncus sp.
TGCTGCGTCGGGCTTGGCGTCATTTCCGAATACGCGGATAAAAGGTATCCCGAGTCCTGCGGCAGTCTTTGCCGACGCCACACCTTCGTCAAGCGCCGCGCGCCTCTTTCCCGGATCGTGGAATTTGCAGGACGTACCGAGAACGACCGGCACTATCCCCACCTCATCCAGTAAAGCCCGGCTATCAGCCGCGTGCTCCGCCGCAAGGTCCGGAATTTTGCGCGCATCGGTCTCTCCCGCTATGCCGCGCAGCTCTATCCCGCTCATTCCGTGCGTCTTACCGAGACGCGCCGATTCCGCGAGGCACAGCCCGGCACAGCCGAGCGTTGAAAAACAAAGCTTTGATATGATATTGTTCATTGCCATGCTCCTGATTTTTATCTTCTTTTATTTTACAACGCCGCGGGACTGCTTGTCAATAAAAAAATCATCCGCGCTATTGCTTTGCGGACGCGAATGTTGTATAATTATTGCACACAGAAAAGAAAGGCAGTAAAAAATGACTCTGACCGTATTTTCAGATTTTATAAACAACATTTTTTCATCATTTGACTCGTCGCTTCTCGACGCATGTCACTCCGCCGCCGAGCACGCAGGCGCGATCCTCACGCCCCTCGCCCGTGCCGTCACCTTCATCGGAGAAAAGGGGATCGTATTTTTCGCTCTTGCGCTGCTGCTTGTAATGTTCAGAAAAACGCGCCGCACGGGTGTCAGCCTCTTCGGCGCGGTCTGCTGCGGCGCGCTTATCGGTAACATAATACTGAAGGATCTCGTGGCGCGCCCGCGACCGCTGACGACCGAGGCATATTCCGCATGGTGGAGCTTTGTCGGCTCCCCTGCCGAGGACGGCTTCTCATTTCCGTCCGGACATGTCACGGCGGCAATGGCGGGCGTGACAGCGCTTTGCCTCTCCTGCCGCCGCAAAACGATGCTGCTCGGTTACATTTACGTGCTGCTGATGGCATTCTCCCGCTGTTACCTCATGGCTCATTACCCCTCCGATGTCATGGCGGCTGTCCTCATAGGCGGCATCTCGGCAGTCATTGCATTCTTCATTGCAAAGTGGATATTCATCATGCTTGAAAAACACCGCGAAAAGCGGCTTTTCGGATTCATACTTGACTTCGATCTGCAAAAAAAATAATAGAGCAACCGCCCCCGATCTTCCGTATGCGGCAGACCGGGGGCGGTCAATTTGTCATGTGTTGAGTCTGAAATCAATATATATCGGGCAATGATCCGATGCGGGGACCCAGAAATCACCGACAAGCGTATTGTAATAAAGTATCTCTGTATCGGGCGAGCAGGTGATATGATCTATGCCGAGCTTTGTGTTGTTCGTCACAGCCTCGCCGAGCTTGTGGTAGGTCTTTATCTGATTGTCGATCTTCTTGGCAGTGTATTTGGGGTCCTTGAAGCCGGTAAGCTTTATAAATGTGTTGAACGGCTCGCTTTCCTCGTTGCAGTTATAGTCGCCGCAGCAGAAAACGGGAACCTTGTACTTTGCCACAAGACCGTTTACCAGCTCCGCCATCTCGGTAGCCTGCTGTATGCGTATCGGTGTATGATCTCCCGTGTGGTTTGCGTCATAGTGAGTGTTGCAGACGATAAAGCGTTTTCCGCTCGACTTGGACTCAAAAAGTCCCCAGTTGAGCAGACGCAGGCGTGGGCTGTTGCCGACGGAATACAGCGTCATGCCGCTTTCAACAACACTGACCTTGCTCTTGTTGTAGATAAGTCCAGTGTAATTATACTGTCCTGACGGTATATTTTTGCCCACAAAATCATATTCCGCGCCGATAAGAGAGGTGAGCCTTGAATACCACTTCTCGGATATCTCCTGAATTCCGGCAACATCAGGTGAATAATTGAGTATCGTAGCCGCAACGCGGTAGTCGCGGTCTGCCATTACAGCCGCGGGGTCCCACTCCTCGGAAAGGATGTTGAAGGACATAATGCGCGTGTCGGCGCCATCTATGAGTGCCGGATCAGACGTCATTCCGCCGAGACCGTCAATCTTAAGGTCGGACGGAACATTGAACACCGGCGAGAGCTTGGGTGTTACGTACATATTTATGAATTCATCCACAGCCATTTTCTCCGATATCACTGCGTCTCCGCAGATAATATATATCTTTTTTTCGTTCACGGTAAATCTGTACCCGAATTTCGAATACACACCGCTCATATCGCCGAGATCCCCGGCTTTATTTCGGTTGGTTATCCCTATCACAAATTCGCATTCGGTGGGAGCCTCGGTGTCGCTCACGACCGGAATGTCCACGCCGTATGCGCTCTTCAGCTTTGCGGCAAGCTGTTTTGCGTTTTTATCCGACCCGCCGGATGCATAAACTATACGGTAATCCGCCAGTGTAGCGCCGTCTTTGCCGAAAAGGAATGTTCCCGTTCCGTCCTTGCGCACCGTAAGGGTGGACAGCACTATATCGCCGTTCTCGCTTTTTTTGACCATAGTTCTGAACACCGTCACAGCCTCCTCAAGCATATCATCGTTATGTGCGGCGATGATTATCTTGTTGCCGACAGGCTTTATGACATATCCGTCAAACGGGACCTCCTCATAAAGCTCGCGGCATTCCGCGCGGTCAACATTGCCTACCAGTATTTCCTTCAGCGATGCGGCGTCAACGTCGGGCATGAGCCAGTCATCGCCGATCTCCATACCCGCGTCAAGATCACTGTTGAAATAGTGAACGACCGACTTGAAGCTTTCAAGCGTTCTGTTTGTCGGATTGGACGGGCGTACTATACGGTAAACAGCTTTTCCGCCGGATGAAAGCACTATTGGCTCGGTGCTCTCGGTAGTCTCGGGAGCTTTGCTTTCCCCTTCTCCGCCTTCTTTCTTGCGGCAGGATGTCATGAGCGACACAGCGCCGAACAGCAACACCAGTGACATGACAAGAGATATCTGTCTTAATAATGTTTTCATAATGCAACCTCCATATTGATAAGTCAGAACAGATCGAACATCGAGATCTGCGCAGTCTCGCTGAGGCGGTCAAGTACTCCGTTCGTGCGCAGTATCTCTATAACGGATTTATTGAGCTTTGCACGCAGCTGAAGGTCCTCTACCGAGAAATACGGAGCCTCCTCGCGTGCGTTCATTATTGCAAGCGCGGCGTTTTCTCCCACGCCGGGGAGAGCCATGAACGGCATGCGTATGTTGCCGCCCTCGGGAAGGAATTCCTTGGCATGCGAATGCTCAAGGCTGACGGGAAGGAATTTTATGTTGCGCAGCATACATTCGTTGGCAAACTGCATAGCGCCGAAAAGATCCTTTTCCTTCTGCGTCGCATCGTTCCAGCGCGCGTTGATATCCTGCATCGTTTCGACCACGGCGCGCCGTCCGCGCGCTACTACGGTAGCGTCAAAGCCATCGGGCGCAACGGTAAGTATAGCGCAGTAAAACGCAACAGGCTGATGCACCTTGTACCAACCGAGGCGGATCGCCGACATGACGTATGCTGCGGCATGCGCCTTGGGGAACATGTATTTTATCTTGCGCAATGAATCGATGTACCATTCGGGGACGTTTTTCTCACGCATTGCCGCTACCATATCCTCCGGTATCGGCTTGCCCTTCTTGTTCTTACGGACCATCTCCATGATCTTGAAGGAAAGGTTCTTGTCAACACCGTACCGGATAAGGTCGAGCATGATACCGTCACGTGTTCCGACAACGTGTGAAATATCGCATATGCCGTTTTTGATAAGGTCCTGCGCGTTGCCCAGCCACACGTCGGTGCCGTGCGTCAGTCCGGATATCTGCATAAGGTCGGCAAAGTTTTTCGGCTTTGCGTCCACGAGCACCTGCTGGATAAAGCTCGTACCCATTTCGGGAAGTCCGAGCGTGCCTATCATAAGCCCCAGCATTTTTGTTTCCTTGTCGGTAACGTCCATCTGCGGTATGCCTATCGCCTCGGTCGTGGAAAAAAGCTCGTAAACGGTGCGGTCGTTCATAGCAACGTCCATTACGGATATTCCGCTGTATTTTTCAAGGAATTTATACTTGGTCGGAATATCATGCCCCAGCTCGTCGAGCTTGAGTATCGTATCATGCAGATAGGAGAATGCAAAGTGCGTGGTGATGATATCCGATTTCGGATCGTCGGCGGGATGCTGTATCGGCGTAAAGTCGTATACCTCCTTTTCGCGCGGTACAACTATAATGCCGCCGGGGTGCTGACCGGTCGTCCGCTTTACTCCCACGCAGTGGCTGATTATGCGGTCGATCTCGGCGCGGCATATCGACTCTCCCTTTGCCTCAAAATACTTTGCGATAAAGCCGTATGCCGTTTTGTCGGCAAGTGTTCC
>CATYWI010000159.1 GCA_958414155.1 uncultured Anaerotruncus sp.
TTACGGCGTGCTGAATATCGTGTTCCTTGCGGCTGCGGCGGTCGGCACGGTCATCGCCGCGGTAAAAAGCGGACTCTTCCGCAGGCGCATGCAGCTCGTCCTTTCGATCGCCGCCGCAGTGGCGATCCCGCTCTTTGCCTGCATATGGCTCATAGTCTCGCCGGATATGGTATACCGACCGATGATGCTCGTCTGCTACTGCCTTGTTCCGGTCTTTGCGGCGGCGCTTTATGCCCGCTGGCTGCGCCCGTGGATGGGGAACATATTTGCCGTGGTGCTGGCGCTTATCATACTCAACAACGGCGTTCTTGCCAATATAAGCTACTTTTATATGCACAGCAGCTATGAAAGATCCTACGCAACGGCGCTTGAAATGACGACGCGTATGCACATGATAGCCGACGACGACGAGATAGAACGCATCGCCATAGTGGGCGCCGGGGATAAGTCGGACGCAGTGATCCTCGGATATGACGAGCCAAGCTCGCACGCGCACATTCTCACGGGCAGACTGAGGTCCGATCTTATGTATGACCGCGAACATATCTATCATTTCCTTGAGGGCGTCCTCGGAGTGGATTTCAGCTTCGCCTCGAACGAAGAATGCGCGGAGCTGGCGGAGCAGCCCGACGTTGCCGATATGGGCGTGTGGCCCGCCAAGGACTCGATGCGCCTGCGCAACGGAGTGCTGATAATAAAAATAGGACAGTACTGACCCCGACGGTCAACGTGGCTGCTTGATGGGCTGTTTGAAATATACCGGTACTGATATTTCGGCACATTTATTTAAGATAAGCCATTGACCGGAGCGCGCCGATGTATTATAATAAAATATATCAAGGAGTACATAGCGCTATGAACAAAATCGTTGATACGCTTAACGGTCTGCCTCCGATCCTCAAGATCATCCTCTGCCTCCCCGCACTCGACATCGTATGTGGCGTCGCAAGGATCTGCAAGGGAGTTGCCGATAAGAATCTGCTTTACACCATATTCTTACCGTTGTGCCGGGCGCCGCATTTATCCGGGTCATCGACCTGATACTTGTTATCGTCCGCGGTAAAGCACTGTTTATGTAAGCCGCGCACCCAATACAAATCATGGGCTGTTAAAAACTCGATGTTTTTAACAGCCCATAAAAAATGCCGGTCGTGATACCGGCATTTTTGATGCAATCCCGGTCGTTTTTGCCTCACCGGACTTTTGTTTTTCGGTTTTCCATCGGAAAACGGTTTTCCGATGGAAAACGGCGGCGGTCAGCGCAGCTTCTTTTCAAGGAAAAAGTCAAGAGCCTTGACGATGTGGGAATCCCAGAATGCCCAGCTGTGACCGCCTGGGGCATCCGAAAAACGGAAATCAAACCCCGCGCCGTCTATTTTGCGGCAAAAGTCAATATTTGCGGCGTAAAGTTCGTCCTCGGTCCCGCAGGCGGCATAAAGGCGCGGCCGCAGCGCGGCAGGAACCTCGCGGTAACGGTCGATAAGATAAAACAGATCGCCTGACGTACCGCGAACGCTGTTTGCATAGTCCTCGCCCCATATAGCTACCGCAATGTCGTGCCATTTGCAGTTATCAAGCCTTGAGAGAATGTCAAGGCATCCCGAAAGCGACACGGCGGCGGAGTACACCTCCGGCTTTGTGAGCGCGGCGACAAAGGTGCGCTCGCGGCGGCGGCTGAGACGGAGCACCCGGCGGGTGTAGTCCACCAGCTCCTCCGAAACGTAGGAATAATGCTTTTTGCCGTACTTCATGTCGGTATAAAAGCCGTTTTCACCGTCGGGCATGACTATTGCCATGCGCCGCTCGGCGGCGTAGCGTTCGATATTGGTCTTGCGGCACCACAGAGTGTGATCGCCATGCATACCGTGAAGCAGATAGACCGTCGGGATATCCTCCTCGGCGCATCCCTCGGGAAGAATTATGTTGAGGGCTGTCTCCTCAAGCAGTACCTTTGAACGGAAATTTACCTTTATAAGCGCCATTTTTTTGACCTTCTTTTGTGTTTTAAGCGGCTCACCCGCGGTTTCTTATTCCCTGCCTCCCTTGGCGGTCAGAGCGATTATCAGCGATATATCGTCCGGCTGATTTTTTGCCTCATGCGCGGTACGGCAGCGCTTGATGGCTCCGCATCTGACGCAGCGGTGAGTTATGATATATCCTCTCCGCGCGTCCGGCACCGCCGAGATCGGCTCCATCTGCCCGCCGCAGGAGCAGGCGCGGTCGCCGGGGTTTTCGTCCACATGGAGCGACCAGAGGCAGAACGGGCAGTGATTGCGCGAGGTGTAGCCGAGCGGCTCGACCTGCCTGCCGCAATGCGCGCACACAAAGCCGGAATCGTTTTTTGAAAATCTTTTTGTCTCCATAGCCGCCCTCCCAAACTTTTTTGCAAAAAAGCCCGTTTTTTTGCGTTCGGGACTTTATTCCCGACACTTTTTATTGTATAATATAATGGATAGATTATATTATACTATTTTTTTTGACGATAATCAATAGCCGCGACCCAAAAAGCGCGTGCAATAATTACGAGGAGGACGCCGGAAATGGCGATCAAGCAGAGATATACCGTTACCGTAGCCGGATATGAAATGAATGTACGCTCGGACAACACACCCGCCGAGGTGGAAGAGATAGTCGGCGCGCTTGACCGCGGCATACGCGACGTTTGCGCGCGCAACCGCAATCTTCCGCGCAACGAGGCAATAATACTTTGCGCGCTCGATGCGTATTCCGAAAAGCGCAAGGCGGCGCACGCATTGCGCGAGGCGGAGGCAAGGCTTGCCCATATCGAGCGGGAAAACGACCTCCTGCGCGCCTACATCGAACGCCACACGCCCGCCGCAGGCGGCGCCGATGGGCAGAACGGCGCGGAGGGCGACGGCGAATGAGCGACCACAGCAGCCGCAGAAGCGCTCTTCCCGAGTTGCTCGCGCCCGCCGGTTCGCCCGAGGCGCTGCGCGCCGCGGTGGACGCGGGAGCCGATGCGGTCTATTTCGGCGCCGTAGGCTTTAATGCGCGCGCCGGCGCGCGCAATTTTACCGACAGCGAGCTTGCCCGTGCCGTTGACCTTTGCCACGGGCGCGGAGTGCGGGTTTATCTGACTCTCAACACGTTGGTTTACGACCGGGAGATGAAGGACTATCTCGCCGCCGCCGGACGTGCGTACCGCGCGGGGGTGGACGCTCTGATAGTCGCCGATATCGGCGGCGCCGCGGCGCTGCGCCGCACATTTCCGGACTTGCCGCTGCACGCGTCAACGCAGATGTCCGGGCATTCCGTGGGAGCGGCGCGCGAGCTTGCCGGGCGCGGTTTTTCGCGCATGGTGCTGGCGCGCGAGCTGAGCCTTGCGGATATCTCCGCATACACCGCCTCCGCCCCGATAGAGTCGGAGGTGTTCATACACGGCGCGCTTTGCGTCTGTCACTCGGGGCAGTGCCTGTTCTCCTCGCTCGTCGGGGGCAGATCGGGCAACCGCGGCGAGTGCGCGCAGCCCTGCCGCCTGCCCTACAACGGCTCAAAATACCCACTCTCGCTGAAGGACAACTGCCTTGCCGGGCACATTCCCGAGCTTATCGACGCGGGCGTCAGCTCGCTGAAGATCGAAGGCAGAATGAAAGGTCCGGAGTATGTCGGCGCGGTGACGGCGGTCTACCGCCGTCTGCTTGACGAGCGCCGCGCGGCTACGGCTGAAGAAACAGACTATCTTGCGGGCATTTTCTCGCGCTCGGGCTTTACCGACGCGTATTTTTGCGGCAGGACGGGTCACGATATGCTGGGCACGCGCACAGAGGCGGACAAAAAGCGCACGGCGGCGGCTCCCGCCGGTCCGGCGCGTCCGGAACGCACGCTGCCGCCGGTGACGGTCCCCGAAAGACAGCACGGCGAGGCGGAATATTCCCCAAAAAAGCCGCAGGGCAAGCCCGTGCGTCGCCGCACGGCATATATGCACAGAGCGGATCAGCTCACCGCCGCCGCGCGGAAATACTTTGATCTTTGCTTTTTGCCGCTCGGCGTGATCGCGGATGGCAAGCCGATCCGCCGCACGGACGGTTGCTTTATCGGCGCGGCACTGCCGCCGGTGATATTCGATTCCGAGCTTCCGGAGGTGCGCCGTATGCTTGCCGCCGCACGCGAGTGCGGCATATGCGATCTGCTTGTGGGAAACGTGGGGCATCTTGCGCTGGCGCGCGAATTCGGAATGCGTGCGCACGGCGATTTCAGACTCAACATATGCAACCGCGAAAGCGCCGCGGCGTATGAGGAAATGGGCTTTGAGGACATGATACTTTCGCCCGAGCTGACTCTGCCGCGCATGCGTGATATCGGCGG
>CATYWI010000160.1 GCA_958414155.1 uncultured Anaerotruncus sp.
AGCGTTGCGCTGACATATCCGTTTTCGTCCATCATCACGTCCGCAAGACCGATAGCACGCAGCTCGTCGGCAAGGTATCTGCCGAGCACCTTTTGCTTTTCGGTGCTCGGGCAGGTGACCGAATACTTGTCCGACATCGTGGGGAACGAAACATATTTCAAAAATCTTTCGGTGATATCCATATCAGTTTTCTCCCGTTATGATCTCCGCCGCCGAAAGCAGGGGCTTTCCGCCCTCTCCGAGCACCGCCTCAAGGCGCGCCCGACTGCCGGGATAGCGTAGTGTTTTTACCGACTCACAGCCAACGAACGCCTGCGCCTCAACCGTTTCGAGAGACGCGGGGAGCGATACCTCGGTAAGTCCGGTACAGCCGCCGAAGGCGCGGTAGCCGATAAAACCAATGCCCTCGGGCAGCGTAAGCACGCCAAGCGCCGTGCAGCCGTCAAATGCGCGCTGACCGAGACGCGCCGAGCCGCCTCCGAAGCTGACCGAGGCAAGCGCCGTGCATTTGCCGAAGGCGTATTCGCCTATATCGGTAAGAGCCGCCGGCAGTTCGACCGAGGTTAGCTTTTCGCAACCGTAAAATGCGCGTTCGCGTATCACACGCACAGACGGCGGCAGCGATACCGATGTGAGAAAATCACAGCGGTAGAACGCACGCGCGGCAATGCCGCGCACAAGCACGCCGTCAAAAACGTCGGGAATGACCACATTCCCCTCGCCGCGGTAGGTCTCGGCATCGAATTTGAGTATCCCCGCCTCGTCGTCCGGGTCAAAGGAGAACCACGGCATGTCCGCCGTCGTGCCGGTGACCACATCGTCGCGTCCGGCAAGCGCACGCGCCTGTTCGAGAATACAACGCCTGACATAATCGCGGCTGTCGCGGTAATCTCCCATTCCGTCAAAGGCGTCCATCGCCTTTGCGTATTCGCCCGCCTCAAAAAGCGACAACGCTTTGTTATATCTGTTCTCCGGAATTATCACACGGCTGATGAGCATCGAAAGTCCTACCGCTGCCGCTGTTACGACGACAGCCGCCACTGCGGCAATAATGATTATCCTGCGGCGCTTTTTTTCCTTTTCCGAAAGCTCCGCACGGCGGCGGTGCTCCGCGCGCTCACGGTACAGCTCCTGTCTTTCGGCGCTCGTGAGATGACGCCCGCCGTTTTTCTCCGGTTCGGACATTATGCCTTTACCGCCTGTTCTTTCTTGATGTAGGTCGGCGCCACCGGCTTTTCGGGACGCGGCAGTATCTTGCAGTCAACAAATATCGGGCAGTGGTCGGAAACATCAAGCGCCTCCTGCTCGGTGATGACGTCGAACACACGCACATCGAGCTGTTCTCTGCCATAAACGAACATATGGTCTATGGCGTTGAGGTGGCAGCCGCGCGGCGCGGGAGCGTTTTCAAACTCGCCGGTCTCGCCATTGTAGGTTCCGTAGGGGTGATGGGTATTGGAGCGGCTGGCATACTCAACAGCCGCCATACGCATATCCATGGCGCCGGTAGAGATCAGTTCGTTATAGGCGGGAGCGCCTATGCGGAGGTTGAGGTCGCCCATGGCGACTACCGGGATGCCGTATTCGACCTGCATCCAGTGTGCATACGCCGTCATCTGCTTTGCATCGTAAACACGTGCAAGGTCGGATTCGGGACCCGCCTGCCACCAGTAGTGGGTGCAGATGATGCCTATCTCCATGCCGTCTTCCTTCTTTTTGAGCACAGCCCATGCAAGGCTCTTGCTCTGATGGTTGTTAAGACCGTCATAAATGTGCCAGCCGCACTTCACAACGTCAAAAACACCGCGGCGAATGAATATGGGCGTGTTGTCCACAAGTCCGTTCGTGTCGGGCTTGAGAAGCTCGTATTTTTCGTCGAGCAGTTCGCAAAGACGGGAGGCGTATACCTTCGGCGTCATTTCCTGAAGACCCAATACGTCCGGCTCGTAGCGGAAGTATATGTCTCTCATGTGAAGATCGCGGTTGTAAACATCACTGCCCCAGATGTTGTGGGACATTATTCTGAGATCTGATTTTTTTTCGCAGCTCATTTTAAGTACCTGTTCCTTTCGTTGGCGCCCGTGGGCGCTTTTTTTCCTTACAGATAATTATATTGTACCACATCGGCGGCAGGTTGTAAATAGCCGCCGGACGATTTTTTGCCGCGCGGCGTAATTTTACCTTTGGGTCTTGACTATCGGCGCGAAATATTATATAATGTGAGTGAGTGGGTCTGTCCCGCAAAAAACACAGTGCGGTTCCGGCGTATGCCGGATCAGGGGGAAGTTCGGTGAAATTCCGTCGCAACGACCATTACCGTGATCGGGCAATAGCTGCCCGTAAGTCGGAATACCTGCCGCACCGATAATATTACGGATCATTTTTGGGTAAGAAGAATGTCGCCGCCATGCTTTTCTTTTGGAAGAGAACCCTCGGGAAAAGTGCGAAAAAGCGCGCTTTTTGCCGGGTCTTTTGGAGTTGCACGCGCGTCACTTGCCACAAAATGGCGGGGCGCGTTTTTTTGATCCTGTCTGCCGAAGGGAGGCTGTGCCAATGGAATACACCAAGGAAGACTGCCTTGCGCTTTTACGCGAGACGGGGCGCACGCTTGCCGCCGCGGGCGAGGAGAGACTGCCCCGCCGCTCGGACTTTACCGACAGCGAGGTATGTGCGATAAAAGCAAGGCTCGGTCCGTGGCCGCGCGCACTCGAAGCCGCAGGGCTGAAGCCGCCGCGCGATGACGACAGGCTCGCGCTCAACCGCGAAAAAAGAATACGCTCAAAGCGTCGCCGCAATGCGGCGCGCAACGCGGCGCACTGCGTGGAAGAACAGGCGTGCGACGGGAGGGCGGACACGCCCCCGAAAAACAGTTAAACCGCGGCGGGATATCCGTCCGTGCTTATAAAAACCAGAATCGCTTTACAGAAAGGCAAAGAAAATGAAAAAAAACAGAATCACCTCACTTATCATGGCGCTCGTGCTCGTGCTCACGCTCACAACCGCGCTCTTCACCGTTGCGGCATCCGCCGACGGCGTGACGGTATACGTCACCGTATCCAACGGAACTCTTATGCTCACCTCCCGCGCTGTCAGCGTGACCGACGTTGACGGCGATGGCGCGCTTACGATAAACGACGCGCTCGTGCTCGCTCACGACGCGGCATACGAGGGCGGCTCCGCCGCCGGTTATGCCTCCGCAGTCGGCGCCTACGGACTTTCCATAACCAAGCTCTGGGGCGTTGAAAACGGCGGCAGCTACGGCTACTACGTAAACGACAAATCCGCCATGGGTCTTACCGACAAGGTATCCGACGGCGACCGCATAAATGCATTCGTTTACACCGACACGGTCGGTTTTTCGGACGTTTACTGCTACTTTGACAACTCCGCCGTTACCGCCGCTGCCGGCGAAAAGGTAACTCTTACCCTTCTCAGCGCGGGCTACGATGCCAACTGGCAGCCCGTCGTCACCCCCGTTGCGGGAGCTGCCGTCACCGTTGACGGCAAGAGCACCGAGCTCAAGACCGACGCCGACGGCAAAGTTACCGTGACCTTTGACGCCGAGGGCGCTCACACCGTAAGCGCCGTTTCCGACACCGCGCGCCTTGTTCCCCCCGTGTGCATCGCAACCGTGACCGCCGCCTCCGCCCCTGTGACCGGCGACAACGCCGCGATAATCATCGCCACAGCCGCTATGGCATTTGCGGTAATGTCGGTCGCAGCCGTCAGCCGCAAAAAGGCAGATGAGGAATAATTCCAAAAAAACAATCGCCGTCCTTTGCGCTCTGATACTTGCCGTTTTTGCGGTCCTGCCGTCATTTGCGGCAGGTACCGGAGCGGCAGATGCCGATATCGATGCGATATTCGGCTATATCATGCGCGAGGACGGCGTTGCCGACGCCCAGAGCTGGCTTGACGGCTCGCTTGTCGGCAAAGCCGGCGCCGGAGCCGAGTGGTACGTGATTGCCCTGCGGCAGTATCGCACGGGGCTTGATTATACCGCTTACGCCGACGCGCTTGAGGCAAAAATGAACGCGGGCAGCGTCCGCGGAGCCGTATCGCGCCAGCGCTGTGCGCTGGCACTTGTCGCATGCGGACGCGCCGACAGCGCAGCCGCACGCGCGGTATGCGACGAAACGCCCGGAACTCAGGGCGTGATGAGTCTGATATTCGGACTTCACCTTCTGCACGCCGGAGTTCCGTCCTCGGTCCACACTGCCGCGGAGCTGACCTCTGCTCTGCTCGACGCACAGCTTGCGGACGGCGGCTGGACCGTCATAGGTAGCGCCGCCGACGTTGACGTGACCGCAATGGCGCTT
>CATYWI010000161.1 GCA_958414155.1 uncultured Anaerotruncus sp.
AAGGCATGACTTTTCGTCATTCATGGCTGCGGGATCGAAGATCACCGACCCTGTGAGGACTGTCACGGAGGCGCGAGTAACGCTTTGCGGTGATACTGTGATTCTTGAGATATCCGCTGATGGGTTCCTTTATAACATGGTCAGGATAATCGCGGGAACTCTTGTCGGTGTCGGACGCGGAAGGATCACTGCATGTGAGATCCCCGAAATAATCGCCGCACATGACCGCTCGCGGGCGGGCGTTACCGCGCCTCCGCACGGTTTGTATCTGCATGATGTGAAGTATTGAATAAAAAAGGAGGTTACCGGGATGAAATGGAGAACACGCTTCAGACGTCTTTCTGCGTCCGAAAAGCACGAGGTCATTGACGACATATTCGGCGGTGAGACTGCGTATAATAAATTTTACGATGCGGTCGCTGTTTTTTACCGTGTAGCCGAATTTGTTTTTCTTGCCGCGGCATTGCTGTTCGGCGTGATATACATCGCATCCAATGCGGATAATATCCGCTATGCCCAGATAGAATATCTTGTCCAGAATTTCAGCTACATTCTTGAGCAGAATACCGAAAAGCGCACGTATATGACATACGAACGTGACGGCGACATAAACACCGCCGTTCTGCACGGCGGGCTTGCGGTTTACGGTGACGCCGGAATATCGGTCTATTCTGCGACCGGTGTAAAAACGGCGCAGTTCAAACACGGAATGAAAGCCCCTGTGGCGGTAGGCTCGGACAGATATCTCCTTGTCTACGGTCACGGTGGTGAAAAATACAGGCTTTACAGTTCATTTTCGCAAATGCACGAGGGAAGCACCGAGCACGCGATCTATTCGGCGTGTATGAGCAAAAACGGTGTATATGCACTCGTGACCGACAGTGATGACGGTTCTTCGCAGGTCCTTTTGTTCAACAACGGTTTTCGCCTTGTGAACAGATTTATAAAATATGTCAAGGTCGCAGCTGTCGCCCTGAATGAAGAAGGCGACAGGATAGCCATTGTCACCGTTGAAGCGGGCGCGGACGGCGATTTTGTGTCCGAGGTCATGTTTTGCGCCGCCGGCAGTGAAACTGCGGAGTACACGGTCAATGTATCCGGAATGCTGCCGCTTGACGGCGTGTTCAACGGGAACAGCTTTATATTGCTCGGCGACAACGGCGCTGTATTTTTTGATGAAAACGGAAATGTTACTGCGGAAAGACGGTTTTCGGGCGGGATCGACCTTGCCGCATTGTCGTCTGAATGTGTCCTTTTTGTGACCGATCCGGGCGGTGGGCGCAGCAATTATTCCGCGTTCATGCTTGACGGCAGCGGAAACGTCGTTTTTGACGGCGAGCTTGAAGGCACGCCGTACGCGGTCTCGGCGGCATCCGGCAGTGGATTCATTCTCACGGGAACGGCGGTAGTTCGTATTTCTCCGGACGGAAAAACAAGCGCCAAGGAAGCATCCGGCGTAGTATTCGGGGATAAGCTGAGAGCCGTGAGCGAGCGCGAGGTGTGGCTGTGCACGCTATCTCATGCCGTTTCGCTTCGTTTTGACGGATAAAATTACTGCAAGTAACACTTTCGGATCTGAACTACCGCTTCTCATCCACTAGGTCCTATTAAATACGATAATTGCACCTCTAGCAATACCAAGAAGGAATGTATTGGGGACTCATAAGAATTATTGCTACAGTGATTCTATTTCTGCTTTTGATATTGTTCTTGAAACATTTCAAAAAGAAATTCAGCACGATATTGTGCTTATTAATTGCTGTAACAATTTCTTTGGCGCTTTGGTTTTATCCTGTGGTAAATCTGGTTTTCTCTTTCGATACACCTCAATCACTTTTCAAGTATGCCGGTCACGGAGAGATAGTTGAAATAGTTGACGGTAAAAAATCAACCGCATTGATTACTAAAAAAGACGATAATAATTATTCAACATTTTTCATAAGCAAGAAAGACAGTAAGTACAAGATCACACCATTCAATGCAAGTAAAATTGTGTCGTCAAAACAACGCGGGGCTATTAATATCACTATATATAAGGTCAGAAATACTGATGATTATTTCGTTAGAATTTGTGGAATTTCAGATGAAGAGATAGAGTTAGGTGATACGCTTGATACAAAATTCATCATTCATTTCCAAGAGAAACACTATGCTTAAATGTCAAAAAATAATTATGCTATCAAAGCCACGGCACCTCGCGGTGACCGGATGTGAGAAAGGAGCTTTTTATGAATTGGGTCGTTGACATTGTACTTGCATCGGTTTTTATTTTGACGGTCGTTGTTTGTGCGGCGCGCGGATTCGTAAAGTCGATATGGTGGCTTTTGCGTGCGGTGCTTTCGCTCGGCGCATCGTTTTTGTTCGGACATCGCTTCGGCACATGGCTTATGGAGCGATTTATTCTCGGTAAATTCACAGATGTCGCACGTGCTTCTCTTGAGAGCATCGTACATGAGAACAACGGCAGTTTTGATATTTCCGAAGCGTTTTCCTCAATGCCCGAGAGCTTCAGGTCGCTGCTTGCGCGTTTCGGCGCCGATGCCTCCACGCTTCAGGGCGTATACGGCGGCTCGTCAAACTCTTCAGCGAGTGATTTAAACGCACTTGCATCCGACATTGCGACGCCGGTGGCTCGTGTCGTTTCGGAAGCTCTGGGATATGTAGCAGTGTTTTTGATCGTATTTATTGTTGTCACCGTGCTTGGTTGGGTCGTGCGGCTTATTGCCGAGCTTCCGGTATTGCGCAGTGTAAATCACCTGCTCGGCGGAGTTTTTGGGGTCGCCTGCGGCTTCATTTACCTTTGGGTGATCTGCCTTGCCATATCCGCATTTGTTGAAAGCGGTATTGCCGAGACAGAGAGCCGTGCGCTTATGCAGTTGGCGCAGGAGTCATATTTGTTCAGATTTTTCTGCGGCTTTTCGCCGCTTGACTATATCAATATTTCCGCAATTGTCAGTCTGATAGAAAGCTGAGGCGGAGAAAGAAAGGATAATTCAGCAGATGGTTAAATGCTCAAGATGCAAAAAAAGAATTGCTGTGATATTTGTTACCAAAGTCGAGGGAGGAGAGAAAAAGACCGAGGGCTATTGTCTTCACTGTGCTAAGGATCTCGGACTTCCGATAAACGGTGTGCTCGGTCCGAATGCCGAAAAGCTCGGTCTTTCTCCCGATCAGCTTATCGAGATGGAAGATGAGATGAACAATGCCATGGGCAACCTTACCACCGACGGTGACGGTGATTCTCCCGCAGTCGGAGATGACGGCGGCGCTCCCTCGGTGGATTTCATGAAGCTGTTCGGGGATATGGACATAGGCGATCCAGATGATGCCGATCCTGCAAATACACGCAGCAAAAAGCGTGAAAAGAATGATGAGACTCAGAAAAAGCACGAATTCCTTGATAAATACTGCAAAAACCTCACCGAGCTTGCAAGACAGGGCAAGCTTGATAAGATCGTAGGTCGTAAAAACGAGCTGTCACGCGTTATTCAGATACTCAGCCGCAGGCAAAAAAACAATCCCTGTCTGATAGGCGAACCCGGTGTCGGCAAAACGGCTATTGCCGAGGCATTGGCGCAGCGCATAGCAGACGGCGATGTCCCGTATCGCCTGAAAGGAAAAGAACTGTATCTTGTCGATATGACGGCAATTGTCTCGGGTACGCAGTTCCGCGGTCAGTTTGAGCAGAGAATGCAGACTCTCCTGAATGAGACGCGTGCCGCAGGAAACGTTATTCTTGTGATAGACGAGGTACACAATCTTGTAGGCGTCGGTGATGCCGAAGGAAGTATGAATGCTGCCAACATAATGAAGCCGGCGCTTTCACGCGGCGATATACAGGTAATCGGCGCAACGACGCTGAAGGAATACCGC
The DNA here is from genome assembly GCA_958414155.1 of uncultured Anaerotruncus sp. The sequence continues at coordinate 3,874 of CATYWI010000161.1, forward strand.
AAGTATATAGAAAAGGATGCGGCGCTTGAACGCAGATTTCAGCCCGTTACCGTCAATGAACCGTCTCTCGGCGAAGCTGTCGAGATGCTTCGCGGAATAAAGCATTATTATGAAGAATATCACGGAATAAAAATATCCGACCGCTTGCTTGAAGCGGCGGTAACTATGTCGGAGAGATATATAACCGAGCGCTATCTGCCTGACAAGGCTATCGATCTGCTTGACGAGGCAGCCGCACGCCGGTCGCTTTCGAGCGGAGTGATAAATGAAACCTACGAGCTGCGCGACAAGCTTCTCAAGCTCAAAAAAAAACGTGAGGACGCGGAGAACAATGCCGGCAAGGGTGATGAAAAGGAAACCGAAAAACAGTACGAAAAGATAGCGAATATACGTTCGGAGGAGCTGTCGCTTTCT
>CATYWI010000162.1 GCA_958414155.1 uncultured Anaerotruncus sp.
GAGCCGCGAACTATCTTGCGCAAAAAAATCACGGAATCGCCACGCTTGCGTGCAGCAACATTATAGTTCACAACGCCGTCAAGCTCATCCTCAAGCGCGGTAAGCTCGTGATAATGGGTTGCAAAAAGCGTTTTACAACCGACTTTACGGCTTTGAGTATATTCAATAATTGCGCGCGCTATGCTCATGCCGTCAAAGGTCGATGTCCCGCGCCCTACCTCGTCATATATCACAAGGCTGTTCTTTGTCGCGTTATTGAGAATGTTCGCGACCTCGGTCATCTCAAGCATGAATGTCGACTGCCCTGATGCAAGATCATCCGATGCGCCGACCCTTGTAAATACGCGGTCCATTATGCACATGTCAGCATCTGATGCAGGCACAAACGAACCTATCTGCGTCATTACCGATATCAGCGCCACCTGCCGCATATATGTGGACTTACCGGCCATATTCGGACCGGTGATTATCATTATGCGGTTTTTTTTCATGTCAAGCGACGTATCGTTAGGCACAAAATAACTGTCCTTTACAAATAGCTCGACTACGGGATGACGCCCGTCCTTTATCTCAATGGCGCCGCGCACATTAAGGTGCGGACAAGTGTAATTGTTTTTGGCAGCAACCGACGCAAGAGAGATATATACGTCTATCCTCGCGAGAAGCGCTGCAGCACGCTGTATACGCGCGGAATTCTCCGCAACCTTTTTCCGTATCTCGGTAAAAAGATCGTACTCCAGCGTACACAGCCTGTCACCGGCTCCGAGCACTGCAGACTCAGTATCCTTAAGCTCCTGAGTTATATATCTCTCACAGTTCGCAAGTGTCTGCTTGCGTATGTATCTGTCCTCCGGAACCTGTCCCACCAGAGAACGCGTAACTTCAATATAATACCCGAAAACGCGATTGTATCCGACACGCAGAGTCTTGATTCCGGTCGCTTCGCGTTCTTTTTCGGTAAATTTCTCGATCCATCCTTTGCCGTCGGAGACTATGGCACGCAGCTTGTCCACGTCCTCGTTATATCCGTCGGCTATCATACCGCCATCACGTACCGTGGCAGGCGGCGTTTCGACGATAGCGCTGTTTATAAGCGATACAACATCGTCAAGAGTATCAAGTGCGCTGTAAATTGCAGAAAGCTCATCACTTTTGCACTTTGATATCAGCTCGCGTACATCGGGAAGCACGCTGAGCGTGGTCGATACCGCGCGCAGATCGCGCGCATTGGCTGTACCGTAAACGATCCTTGTCACAAGCCGTTCGATATCGAGCACCGATTTCATATGCTCGCTCAGATCCTCGCGCAGCATATAATCATCCAAAAGCTCGCCGATAGCCGCCTGTCTGCGGGTGATAGCACTGATGCTGAGCAGCGGGTGCTCCACCCACTGACGCAACAAACGCGCACCGGCTGCCGATGACGTTTTATCAAGCACGCCGAGCAAAGACCCTTTGCGGTCCTTGGAACGCATAGTCTCTGTCAGCTCAAGATTGCGGCGTGAATTAAGATCAAGCTGCATATACTGACCGTTCTCGTATATGTTCAGCTCTTTTATGTAGGTGATGTCCGTTTTTTGTGTATCGGCTATATACGCAAGCAGTGCGCCGAGGGCGCATATAAGCCTGCGTTTGTCAAGATCACCGTCGCGAAGTGTAGCAGAAAACTGAGATCTGACTGCCTCCGCCGCAGACTTATACTCATATTTTGAGGCATCTCCGTCGCTTATAACAGCGTTAAGACGATTCTTGACGAAATCCACGAGCTCCGGACAGAGCTTGTGCGGCAGATTTATCAGCACCTCGCGAGGTGCGTATGTGCCAAGCTCGCCGATAAGCTGCGGAAGGTACTGCGCCGTTTCAAAAGACGTGGCAAATATCTGTGCCGTGGAAATATCCGCAAAGCAGACGCCGGCGCCGCCTTCATCAATGAATACCGACGCAAGATAATTGTTGCGCGTTTCGGGGAGCATTGATGCCTCCGTGACTGTACCGGGGGTGATGATACGTATCACATCACGCTTTACAAGTCCTTTGGCAGTGGCGGGATTCTCCATCTGCTCGCATATTGCCACCTTGTAGCCCTTTTCGATCAGAGTTGCAATATATGTTTCGGCGCTGTGAAAAGGAACTCCGCACATCGGGGCGCGCTCCGCTTCGCCGCAGTCGCGCCCGGTGAGCGTAAGCTCAAGCACGCGCGACGCGATGATGGCATCATCAAAAAACATCTCGTAAAAGTCGCCGAGACGGTAAAAAAGCAGGAAATCCTTATATTGATTTTTTATTTCAAAGTATTGCTCCATCATAGGAGTCATGAGGATATCCTCCCTTTTATGAAATTACGTTAAATGTCAGTGGCAGCCGCCGCAGCAGGAGCAGTCGTGCGAGCAATCGTGATGATGATGCTCCTCACCCGTTACCTCAGCCATGATCGTTTCGTTGATCTCGGCAAGAAGAGCCGTCACCTTTTCCTGTGATTCGGCAAATGCAACATATGAAGGCGCCGCGGTGATCTCACCGGCAAGAGCCTCAAGACGGTTGCGGATAGCACCGAGCAAAAAGTCATTGGGCGCGGTTTTGGCGCTTTCGTCGGCAAATGCCTTCTGCTGAACGTTGTATTCGGTCACCTTGGTCTGGATCGCGCTGTCGGCAAGGTAGGCAGCCTGGGCAGCCTCGTATGCCTTCATTTCGTCGCTTTCCTTTACCGCTTTGCCGATATCGTGAGCCATCTTGATAATATCCATTTTGTTCTCCGTTGTTCTGTTTTGTTTTTTCATACCGCTTCATAATGCATAGAAAGTATGATTCATATTATTATACCTCAAAATAAGGATTTACGCAAGTACTTATATTAAAAAATGTAGGTATAAGTCCTTTTTTTGTCGAAAAACACTTTTCTCACTTGACACTCGCCGCAAAATACTGTATCATAATATATAAAAGCGGTAAATAAATGATAAGCCGATCACCGCGGAACGGAGAAGCATGAACATCACAGTAAATTGCACATACGACAAAAAAGCCATCACAGCTTTTGTCCGCTCGGGTCTGTACAAAAAATCCGACCCACGAAAGCGTTTTATCACCTTCATTGCGATCGCATTATTTTGCATTATGTGCGTAGCGATCACTGTTGCAGTCGGAGGCTTTGACTCAAAAGCACTGATCCCGATCGCACCCATCGCACCGATCCTGCTTTTTCAGCTTTACATCTATCTTATCTTACCGCGTATAATATTCAACGCAAGAAAAAACCTCAGCAACGTCCGTCAGACCCTGACTTTTGCCGATGATGAGATAATATCGCTCTCATTTTCCGATGAGTTTGAATCCACGGAAAAAATATCATATAACGCACCGGTGAGCATTCGCGAAACCAAAAATTATGTTTTTTTCTACATCACAAAGCAATCGGCATATATAATCGACAAATCCGGTATTTCCAATTCCGACCTTACGGAACTTCACAAACTGTTTGCTCTCAGGTTCGACGAAAAATACACAATTCTGAATTACTGAATCGCAAAACGGCGACGCCGAAAAACTCAAAGCGAGTTTTTCGGCGCCGCCATTGTCATTGGCGCTTCGATCTGCCTTTATATTTTCTCTCCTATCAGAGCAAACGGACGCGAGTCGGTTATTTTTACGTTTACATACTCACCCTTAACATTTCCTCCGTCGAAAAGAACGATCTTGCCGCCCTCGGTGCGCGCGGATGTAACGTTGGGGTCCGTCTTGCTTTTTCCATCGCACAGCACGCGCATATTTTTGCCTATGTATTTACGGTTTATCTCGCCGGATATCTCGGTCTGGAGCGCCAGCAATGCCTCCATTCGCTTCCCCTTGACCTCGTCCGGTACCTGATCAGTCATTGCGGCTGCCGGTGTGCCGCTGCGCGGCGAATAGATGAAGGAATACACCATATCATATCTTACCCGGCGCAGGATATCGAGCGTTGCCTCGAATTCTCCATCCGTCTCGCCGGGAAATCCTACGATGATATCCGAGCTGAGTACGATATCCGGCATTTTTTCACGCGCGTAATCAACGGTTTCAAGATAACGCGCAGTATCGTAATGACGGTTCATTGCCGCGAGCACGCGGTCGCTGCCCGACTGAAGCGGCAAATGCAACTGACGCGCAACGTGCGGATTTGCCGCCATGGCGTCTATCAGCTTGTGCGATGCGTCCTTGGGATGGCTCGTCATAAAATGCAGCTTCCAGTCGCCGTCGATCTCCGCAAGTCTCATTATGAGGTCGGCAAAATCGCAGTCAAAC
>CATYWI010000163.1 GCA_958414155.1 uncultured Anaerotruncus sp.
CGATCATGGGCTTGCCTGTCAGCAGCCGCTTGTCAACCACATCGAATACGCGCTACGAGCCGAACAGTGGCACTTTATGAAGCCGGAGGAGCGTTTGTCCTTTCTGTGAGAAAACCGGCGAGAGAGCCACACTTGCACGGAGTTTTAGCCGCGTTTTAGCCGCACCCTTACGGCGGATAGCCGCATCAAAAGCATTGACCGCGGCAACATACACCGAGTTGGTTCAGAGGTAGGAAGAAGAAGGATGATAGAGAGGAGCGATAACGGGAAAGGCGGAAAGTCCGAGGGCTTTCCGCCTAACTGAAATTTGTTATTAACTTTATCCGTTATCGTTTGCAATGTTCAGTTGGCTGGATAGTTTCCGTCTGAGCAAATTACGGTGCAAGATACCTTTCCGGGATATAGTGGATCCTCGAACGGTAATTTTACGTTGCCGCCGGTTGCGGCGGAAAACTCTGCCATCGTGCCCTCAAATTTTAAGGTTTTGAGGCTTTGACAGTAAGTAAAAGAATCGAGAATTGATTTGACACTCGCAGGAATGGTAATTTCACTCAATGAGTGACAACCGGAAAAAGCGTTGTTTTCAATATTTAAAAGTTTGCTGTTTGCCTCAAATACCACGTCACTCAGCGATTTGCAGTTCATAAATGCACCTGCACCGATTGTTTCAACAGATGCCGGAATGATGATTTTTTCAAGTGTTTCAATTCCGGCAAAGGATTCATCAGCAATGATTTGAACGCCATCCGGAACCCGCCCCGCGTTTGCTGCGCCGAGAAGCAGACGATTGTCCGAAGCCGAAATCAAGCAGTTGTTTTCTGCACGAAAAGCGGAATTGCCCGATGCAACCGACAGCTTGGTGATTCCCGTACAAGCGGCAAACGGGTGGTCGCCCAAGGTTTTAAGAGAGGCAGGCAGGGAAAGCTCCTCAAGTGCCTCACAGTTTGTAAACGCGCGGTCACCGATCTCGGTTAATCCCTCGGGAAGTACGATCGTCTTTAATTTTGTAGCCACAAATGCGTCGTTTTCAATTTTTGTAAGGCTATTTGAAAATGTAAATTCGGAAAGCATTGTGCATTTCCAAAACGCTTTGGCGGGAATGGTTTTTATACCGGTTGATGCGGAAATTTTTACGCTTTGAAGGGACGCGCATTCGCTGAAAGCTTCCGCTCCGAGCTTCAAAGAAGAAATGTCACCTGGAAATTCGATCTCCTTCAGGGCTTTGCATTGATGAAACGCCCCAACACCGATTTCAGTCAAAGAAGATGGAATGGTTATGCTTTTCAGCTTTTCACAACCGCCAAATGCGGATTCTCCGATGCGTGTAACACCGTCGGGAATGACAATTTCGGTCAGTGCCTTACATCCTTGGAACATTTTGTTGGTTATGATTTTTATGTTATTGGGTAGAATTACCGTCTTGAGCTGTGTCGCTTGTGCAAACGCGTAGTCTTCAAATACTGTTACACTTTCGGGAACGTATATGCTTTCGACCTGAGTACCCGAAAAAGGCTTACCTGCAATCTCCGTTACGGGAAGTCCCTCATGGGATGATGGAATGACAATCGTTGCGCCTTTTTTATTGTTTGAACCGATACCGTAAAGCACGTACCCATCTTTTCCCTTATTTAGGCGATATGTTAGACCTTTTGTTTCTTCAAGTGGCTCAGAGGTTTCGGTAGTATCGGGCGGCGATGTGTCAGATGTTGAGCTTTGAGGCGGCAGAGAGGATTCATCACCTTCCACAGGGTTGCTACACCCGAAAAGGAAAAGTAAATTGCAACAAGCAATAAAAAGACATATAAATCGTCTTGTTACTGATTTTTTCATTGTGTTTCTCCTGTATGATTATATTTTTGTGTGAATTGTCGAAAAGAATATCGACAAACAGACCGTTCCTACACCGAGTCGGATCAGAAGTAGGAAAAAGGATGATCGTAAGGAACGATAAAAGGGGAAGCGGAAAGCCCGAGGACTTTCTGCCTTTCTAATTACCACTCTTCGTCATCATCTTTTTTCACCATCCTTTCTGTGAATTCAGTGATAGTTTTATCGTCGCTACATTCGGTCAATACTTTAATCAACCAAACAGTTCACGGAGGTTTACATGGAAAATAGATACGCTCTAATAGCACAAAAAAGGAAGGAACACGGTCTGACGCAAGCGGAACTTGGCACGATGCTAGGCATATCGGGAAAGGCAGTTTCCAAATGGGAGCGCGGATTGTCAAAGCCATGCGAGGAGCATTGGGAGAGGCTTATCGACCTGCTCGGTTTACCGGTCGAACATGGGACGTCAGAGCCGTAACAGACGTCAACATTTCTGTCAACCGTCAAAAGCGAACTAATTCGGATTCTTTCCGCCGGTGTAATGATTGCAGTCTGCATATGCAATTTGGCAGGAATAATATCGACCGACTCCAGGATTTTATCTCGCTTATATTGATTGGGATGAATATTTCCTAACTTGGAACAAAGCCAATCAAAACCTTTGGCTTGGTATAGTATCCGAACGCTGTTGGGCTGTCCCAACATAGCGGTCCTGACCGACCAGGAGAATATTAATCAGCTTATCGTCAAGGAATGGCTCGATTTCACCCCGGTCGATGTCTTCCGGCTTAACAACCGGAGCAGTTGTCGGGCTTTCCTCCGGGGAATCTGTTTCAAAAAACTCGTTGGACGGATCCATCCGGCTAACCTCCGGAATTTTTCCGATTCGATCAAAAATTGAGTTAATGTAAAGGATAACGCCTGCACCAAGAAGCATCAGAATTGCCACGAGCACACTGCTATTCTTTTGGTCGTTCGTTTCATATTCTCCCTACTCGTCTATTCAAATTTATGTGTTTTCCGTGCTGTGTGTTGAGTATGCCATCCCAATCACTGCATAAATAGGCAACAGGAAAAACTCATCAAATTGCAGTATATCAATGCCCATCCAGGGCAATGCAACTCCAACACACATCAGCAATACATGTTTCCATTGTACACGGCCGACATTAAATTGGGCGAACAGGTTCCGCAAAGAAATCACGACCCATGAAACAAGAAATGGTATTCCTATCAACCCAAATTGATAGACCAACTGGATCAAGGTATTGTGAGATGCCTTGTTGTTTAGGTTGATGCTTGTATAGCCTTCGCCGAAGAGCAGCGTGATGGGATTATATAAAAATTCGTGAATGTAATTTTTCCACAGATCCGTTCGGCCGGTTGTTAACTCAGATATGTTGGATGCTTGAGCAAAGCGGTCATCAACGATCTGAAGCAGTGCTTGGAAAGCTGACGAAGAAGCAATGACGATTCCTGCACACAGGACTCCCATAAACAAGCGAAAGCGGCTGCTGGAGGCTCCTTTTTCCAATAGGATCGGTACCCATAAAAGAAATAGGCATGCCGTTACGATAATAAACGACTTTGAGGCGGAGAGAAGCCCGCAATATAGCAGTATCAAAGCCAGTATAGCAAGCACAATTTGGCTGCGCCGGCCTTTTTCATAACATAGCAGCAGCTGGATTCCGGCAAGGCATGCGGAGATATGAGCAGAATAGAAATTTGGATCTCCATAAAAGCCGGACAACCGTGTCACAGTCAGGTATGAATTAACGGTGATAAACTGCGATATATTGGGAAATGTTGCAATTTGCTGTGCTGTCAACGCTGCCGATACGATTCCGCACGCAAAGAATATGGTGATTCGATAGAAGGATATATTTTCTGTGCTTCCTTGCATAACGCACGGAAAGAGCAACAACATAATGAGAAAACACAAATAGTCATTTCCAATCGGGTTATGTTGTATGGCCTTGGTCACTAATGTCAGCACCATAAGGAGCGCAGCAAGGATAATCTGGTAAAGCCGCAAAGACATTTTGTTCTGCAGAAGGGAAACCATGCAGCATAATAGAAGCGCAATCGTAAAAAATGAAATTCCGCCGTTATACATCTTGAGCAGAGTGCTCCACGGGAGAAAATACAGCAAAACAGGGAAAACGATGCCTTTGTTACATGCCCATACAGTAAATACCAGATATCCAAGCAGGCATAACAGCAGAATGACCGAATTCCCCAGAACTTGTGCCACACAAACTGCTGCAGAAAGCAGCAGGCAACCGCCAAGCACCGGCAAGGCTTTTACATGAGGCTGTTTATTGGTATTATAGATGATTGCTGTATTCTGCATAGTTTCATTCCAATCTGAGGAAAGCTCAAATGCAAGTTACACTTC
>CATYWI010000164.1 GCA_958414155.1 uncultured Anaerotruncus sp.
CACAACCAGCTCTTTGCCGTACTGGTCGAGGCGGCGGTAATCCTCAATGAATTTTATTTCTCCCGGCGTAAGCGTATAATTGTTCGTGTTCTCGGGCTGACCGCTGATAATATAATCAAGCGAACAGTCAAGCGCGTTGCACACTGATATTATATTGGAAAGCTTCACCGAATCCGATATACCCGCAAGAAATTTGCTGAGCGTACCGAGCGGTATTCCGGTCATCCGTGAAAGCTGTTCGTTGGTGATCTTTTTTTCGGATTTGAGCTTTTTTATCCGTTCAAGATAGTTTTCTTCCATAATTGAAATCAAACCTCCGCGTTATTTATCCTTTTACGGTCTTATTATAGCACACAAATTCCGTTTTGTAAATACCTTTTCAAAATATTTTTCCGTTTTTGATATTTTCCTATTGACAAACAAGCGCGGACATGCTATAATACACTCAGAAAAATTCCATTTCAAGAACTACGGAGTACAGCTATGAACAAGTGCTTTAACGACTTTCCCCGGTACAAAAACCGCAGATACATCACATCATACCCGTGCCGCACGCGCTCTCGCGGTGCCGTGCGACCGCTTATCGAACGCGCTCCTGACATCTGCGAAAATATCGTCGAAGTATTTGAGCGCCCAACCGTCAAACTTATCCTTAAAATATTTTCCCTCACCGCGCTCTTCATCGGCTTTTTCTTCCTTGTTGCCGCGATAGAAGCCGGAAGCGTTTCGTTCTTCCGCGCGCTTTTCTCATTGGTCGGTCTCGGCGCAGGCTTCGCTGTGGCGATGCGCCTCTGACGGCGCCCATCGGATTCAGACGCTCTTTTTAATAAGCTTTATAACAGCGTCCGCAAGTATCCGCGCGGACTTTGCTCCGCGTGAAGATTTTTCGGCTGAATCGAAGGTCACATGCAGCGACATGACCGGCAGATCCTGGTTATAGACGCCGCGCGTTACGGTCACGTTTCCACTGTATGTATCAAGTCCGCGATTGATAAGCGCGGCAAGCGCGGTATTCATCCGCCACATCTCATCGGCGCCTCCGCCGACTGTTATGCCCGGCGCCGTGCCGGTATGAAGATCGACGATAAGTCCTATGTCCGGCTCGGAGGCAAGCATTTTCTCTATTTCCGCACGTGCGCGTAAATACGCGCCGAGTCGTCCCGATATTTCCGGGATTCCGTCGCACGTCAGCACGTCGATCCCCACGGCTCCGACAGCCTGACAGAATGCCTGGACAGCATCGGCGACCGTGCCTGTGTCGGCAAAGCCTTCGCACGGATGCGCCGACAATACGAGGACCTTTTTTCCGTGAAGCTCCGCTATGATCGTTGCTTCGAGTTCATCAGCCAGCAGGTCAAGATCGATGTCATGCTCCGTATCGTTTATAAGCTGTGCGCCGCCGTCGCCGGTCAGCTCAGCAGGTCGTGTGTTCCCGGTGACAGAAGGTGATGTCTCGTCCTGCCCGGTGTCGGCGGCTGTTTCACTTCCGCTCTCCTCCGGCTCGACGCCGCCCGTTTCTTCCGCGCGGACGGTGATATCCGTCCCGACCTGTCCCGCGTCCGTCGCAGATGTGTCTTCCTTGGTGTTGCTCTGCTTTCCGAATATCATATTCCCGGCAAAACCGCCCATTGCTTCGCGCGGGCTGTCGCCGAGCGACGCCGCAACGCCGCAGAACAATGCTGTAAACGATGCCGTGAGGAACAGCACCGTGAATATCAGATAAAGAAGCGATCCGGCGCCGGCGCGGCTGTCGCTCATATGCTCGTATTTCACAGGAAGGATCGTTTTTTTGACGCGTGTTCTTTTTTTGACACGCATATCGCCAAAGACATCCACCTTTTCCTTCCGAATAAAATTTTCATCTTCCGCAAAGCCGTTTTCTCCGCAATTCTTATCATATCCGTTGTCTTTCATTTCCGCACCTCCGTTTTTTCAAATAATATGAGCGACCGGTGCGTTTTATGAGCCTGTCTCGCCTATACCGAAAACCGCGTTTATCGCATTTGCTATGATCTCAGCCGACCGTCCGGTTATCACATCCGCTTCGCGCGGGCTGACGAAAAAGCTCCTTCCGTTTTCAAGCACCCGGCGCAGTGCCTCCGGCATGCCGTCATCGGTGAATATATCTGTCATTCCGGATTTTTCGAGCGCCTCGCATACGAGCGTGGAGGAATCCACGACTGTCGGGACGCCTATGGATATAACGGGAATACCGAGCGCGGAGTGTGTCAGGGCGTGCCGCTCATTGCCGACTCCCGAGCCGGGCGTTATGCCCGAGTCCGTAAGCTGAATTGTCTTTCCGAGTCTTTCGCAGGAACGCGCAGCTAGCGCGTCTATCGCTATGAGAAGGTCCGGCTTTGCCGCGCGTATCGCGCCGCGCAATATATCCGAGCTTTCCATTCCGGTGCGACCGAGCACGCCGGGAGCCACCACGGATACGGCAGAACATCCGAGCGCACGGTAAATTCCCGGCTCAAGCTCGCGCAGGTGACGAGTAGCCGACACCCTTCCCGCCGTGACGGGTCCTACTGCGTCGGCGGTCATCTCGGAATTGCCCAGTCCCGCCACCAGGACGCCGAATCGGGCATCTATGTCGCATCCGCACACGCTCTCTGCCATTTTGCGAAGCTCATTTCCTATTATGTCCGAAAGCGCCGCGGCGGAGGCATCGTCAATTTCCGCAAAGCCGCGCAGCGGCGCTACGGTGACATAATTACCGCGCCGCCTTCCAAGCCGCTCCGCCGCTGTCCGCGTTACGACGTTCATATGCACCACCGTCACCTGCACACAGCCGGCTGTCGTGCACTCCTCGCGGTATTCGACTCCGCCGCGTCCGTCCCACGACTCGCAGGCAAGGTCTGTCCTCGCGAATCCGGCACTTATCTTCTTTGCCCGTTTTTTTACATCGGACCCCATTTTTTTATCCTCCAGCACTTTCATTTTCTCCTCAAAAAAAGCATTTCGGATCATTAGTATATGTTTTTTTCGGAAAAACTATTGCTTTTCTCGTGTTTTTAATTTATAATATCAGGTGAATTCAATATCGCGCGGCTTTTACATATGGTCAAATTGAACAAATTCGGGTTGGGAGATTGTGCAATCCGCTGAACATTCAAAGACTTTGAAATCACCATTGAAATTTTCAGTATTTGGTGATATAATATATTGAATCGAAGCGCGCCGCGTTTTTGATTTTTTACCTGAGGAGGATTACACAAAAAATGACGAAAAGACTCTTAGCTGTGCTTCTCTGCCTGGTCACGCTTGCGACCTTACTTGTTTCCTGCCACGACTCCAAGATCGACGGCAAGGACAACAAGGGTGCAGAGATAACCATGTATCTCACCGACATGATCTACGATTTTGACCCTGCCTATGCCTACAATAACGCATCGGCTCTCAAGGTCTGCTCCCTGATGTTCGATACGCTTTTTGCGTTGAACAAGAACGGCAAGGTAACTCCGTCTATTGTCGAAAAATATACATACACAAAGGACGACAACAAAAAAGAGTACTCCCTCATGCTCACCTTCAAGAGCAACAACGCATGGTCCGACGGCACTCCCGTATCGGCTCAGGACGCTGTTTATACATGGAAGCGTCTGCTCGATCCCGAGGCGAGCTTTGAAGCTGCATCGCTTCTTTATGAGATCAAGAACGCACGCCGCGCCAAGGAAGGCGACTGCTCGATCGACGACATCGGCATTTACGCCGTTGACGAGCTTGTTCTTCAGATAAGCTTTGAAAGAGACATAAACCTCAATGAGTTCCTTATCAACCTCACGAGCGTTGCCCTCGCTCCTCTGCGTGAGGACATTGTTTCCCGTAACGAGGACTGGGCAAAGAAGCCCGCGACCATCGCGTGCAGCGGTCCCTTCAAGCTCTATCGTATAAACTACGGTATGCAGGAGAACTCTACTCCCACGATGTATCTTGAAAGAAACCCCTACTACCGCCGCAATTATGAAAAAGATTACCTTGATGCATCCGTAACTCCCAACCGTATCATTGTTGACTTTTCTCTCACTCCCGAGCAGCAGCTCGATGCATTCAACAACGGCGAAATATTCTACGTCGGCAATATAGCCCTTTCCGCAAGATCCGCCTACAAGGATTCCGCAAAAATAAGCAATGGTCTTTCCACTCATTCCTACTATCTGAACGAAAATGCCGAAATCGCCAAGAA
>CATYWI010000165.1 GCA_958414155.1 uncultured Anaerotruncus sp.
CGAGAGAAAGCACCATGACTATGGCACAGATCACAGCCGCTGTTTATTTCATGATAAAGTCTCCTTCTTCAGCAATTTTATTTTTCCCATGCAACACCGTTGCCGTCAAGTCCGGAGGTCTGTCCGCCGACAGAAATGTCAGCCGACGTACTGCCGAGCAGAACGACGAGTGCGTTCATTGCCGACGGCATTTTTACCGTTACGATACCTGACACGCTGAGATACGAGCCGGTGGAAAGGTTGAGCGTTGCCTTTTTACCGACAGACGTGAAGTCCTGGCACTTTGTTGATTCGTTGCCCATGCCGCCGGAAAGTCCTATGCCCACAACATATCCGCCGGTGTATTTATAGCCGCGCTCGGTATCGATAGAGGAATCCGCTCTGCCTGTTGAAATTATGACCGAGCGTCCTCCCGCAAACAGAATGCCGCTGTACTGAGTCTGACTGTTGGAATCCGCTCCGTCGCCGCCCGCAAGTACATAAAGCGTACCACCTGAAACGGTTATCCCGGTGCCCTCGGTAGCGGTAGCATTCAGCCCGTCGTCGGAGGATATCAACGACACGCTGCCGCCCGCCATTTCTACCGTGTTGCCCTCAATACCCTCGTAGCTACGGAGGACCGTCACCGTACCGCCGCTGACGCAAGCCTTGCCGTTGGCGTGTATTGCAACGTCATTGGACGAAAGCGTAAGCGTACCGCCGCTCACCGTAACATTTCCGCTCGGAGTCACGCCGCTCTCAAGCGTGCCGTCATTATTGGCGTGGATCGCATCGTCATACGAATTTACGGTTATCACACCGCCGCTTATCACTATTTCGTTTCCCGCCTTTATTCCCTCGGTGGAATGATCGCCCTTATCGCTGTTTCCGTCGTTCATTCCGCCGGGACCGCCGGGTCTGCCTCCCATGCCGCCAAAGCCCTGACCGACCGTACCGTAATTTGTCCAATCAAAACTGCGCCCCGAAAAGGCTATCGTATCATAGCTTGCATTGGGCGTCATCTGCCCCGACGAGCGGTAATATGACGCCGACTGTCCCTGTGTCTGCCCGGCTGTGTATGCGTAAACATCCATATAAGCACAGCCCGCCGCGCGTTCAACGGTATAATAGTAGTAGGACTGTCTGCCCCCGCTCACCTTTTCATACTTCCCGTCGGTGTTCACCCACACGCCGTCGCCCTCCGCGTTGTAATAATGCACCGAAAAGCTGTATTCGGTCGAAGCGGCTCTGATGTAATAGGTGTCACCGGCAACAGCCGTGACCTCCTCGGAATAATCCGAATATTTATCGGTGTAAATATTCAGCGTTCCGTCGGTCACCACTACGTCGCACGCCGCATCTATGCCGTCGCATGCCGCATAAATGTTGACGATACCACTCTCTATCGTGACGCTTCCCTTCTGATTGCCCTTTTTTGAAAGCGAAGTGTCGGAGGTTTTTATACCATCGCCCTGACGCGATATGAGCGTAATATCACTGGACGAGACGGTAACGCCGTCGTTGCCCTTGAGCGCATTATCGACGGAGCTGACGTACAGCGTCAGCTTTTGCACCTTCAGATCGTCCTTGGTGTGGATCCCGTTATTGCTGTCCGAGATCACGCGCAGTATCCCCGCCCCCTTGAGCTTGAGATCGCACTCCGAATAAACCGCGGACTTTAACTCCTCCGCCGCCTCGCGTTTGTCGTAAATATAGTTTTCGGTGTCCTTTTTGGCGGAGATATCGGCGTTCGCCGCGTTTTGAATATACAGCGGGCACGCCCTTGAACCGGCAAGTGTGAAGTCCGCAAGCCCGATCACGATATTATTTTCTCCCGCATCGAACGCAAGCGCCCCGAAGTAGCTTCCCGCCAGTGTCCACGTCAGTTCGTCAGCCGATTTTTCATAGGTTTTGAATGTGAGCGTACCGCTGTCGCCGTCAAGACTGTATGATGTCCCTGCCGGCAGTGTGATATCCGCTTCGTATACCGTATCGCCCTCCGGATGCGTTATATGAAGCACGCCGCTCTGCTCGCTGAGATCATACGAAAGACCGCTCTCGCTTACCGTCCACGCGATCACGACCGGATCGACCGTCCCGTCCTCCCACGCATATTTTTCCGTATTCAAAAGACTCACAGTCGCTGTGTACGAGCCAGTCGCCGTGGCTTTGTTGCCCGTTATATCCATAAGCGTTGCATCAAAGCCATCCGGAATAAATTCAAGTTCGCTTCCGGTATATTTCAGCGCCGCGCTTGCCGCTGCCGGCTTGGGAATCGCGGTCCTGCCGCTCATATCAACGGTTTCCGGCGTTGTCGTCTCCGGCGTCCATGGCGCGGTAGCGGCTCCGCTACTGTCGGTTGCTGCGGACGTCCCGTTGCCGCTTCCGCCGGGTCCGTGGCAGGCGGCAAGCGACATCGCCAACGCCGCCGCACATATTATCGCAGTTATTCTTTTCGGTTTAATGTTAAAGCTCATCCTTTTCTTCCTCATTCAACAATGCTATTTCAAGATTTCCGTTCCGCACGCGCAGGCTGTCGATAAATTCCTTCTCCGAAGCCCCCGCCTTCATGGTCACGCGATATGTGAGCTTGAAAAGGCTCCCCATATTTGCGGTCCTGACCGAAACAGCCTCACATGAATCGGTGTAGCTTTCGAATATCCCGTCAAACGCGCCGGAATAGTCAAGGTCCTCGGGGACAGTCATTTTCAGCGTGCGTGTGCGGGCGTTTTTCTTTTTGTGCGCCGAGACATAGTTGCAAACCATAACTATGGTGCACATGATTACAGTGAAAAGCAACGCATATGCAATATATCCCACGCCAGAGATAAGCCCGGAGCACATAGCCATAAAGATCATGCTTATTTCTTTGGCGCTTCCCTGCGCGGAACGGAAGCGCACGAGCGAGAACCCACCCACCGTTGCCACACCGACGCCAATGTTGCCGTTTACCATCATTATGACCACAGACACGACCGCCGGGAGCATGATAAGCGCCGTGCGGAAGCTGCCGCTTGCGCGGTTTTTGAAGGAATACGCGCCGAAATACATAAGTCCCGTTACGAGCGCCGCACCGACGCACAAAAGAAAGCTGCGGACGAGGATGGTCTCCCCCGTCTCAGCTGAAAAAATACTGCCAAACAGATCAGGCATAGATCTCACATCTCCTTACATTTTTATTTTCGAATTTCATTGAATCAATATACGCTCTGCCGTATTTTGAAAAGGATACCGGGTATATTTTTTCCCGCGCCAGCGCCGATGAAAACCACAGCGGCACCGCAGAGGCTATTTTCAACTCCATCAGCACAGTACCGGCGGGAAGAAGCGGCGCTCCGTATACCCCGGTGGTAAGATCGACCTCGCACTCGCGCCAGAGTATATCTGTGTCAAACGTGATACGCAGGTCGCGGTCATCGGCTCCGAAGAACGCCTCGCGCGAATATGAAATAAACATCGCCGGGTAAAGCGAGCCGTAAAGGTCGATAAAATACGCGATCTCGCGCGTTATCTGCGAGTACGGCTCGGGAGCCGCCGTAAAGCGCAGAGCCGCATCAAGCGTCATGTCCGCGCGACGTTTGTAGACCACAGATTCGTATTTCTTTTTCAGCTCGAGAAAAACTCTGTCGCCTCCGCGCGGAGTTCCGTAGCTGCGCAACCGCATTTTCTCCTTATATACCGGCTTTTCGAGCGAGCGGCGTATAAGCCGTCGGTCCGGCGTGTCGTAATAAATATTGCAGATAGTGCTTTTTCCGTATTCGTCGCCGACCGTGCGCCCCTGCATAGTCCGCCGCACCGACTCATATTGACACGCATCAAGCAGGTATTTTATCTCATACCGCTTGAACTGATTCTGTATTTTCACCATTATCCCCTCCCTTTGCCTGTATTATAGGCACCGAAGCTAAAACGGAATTAAAAATGCTGGACAACGTCCCGGCATTTTTAATTTTATTTTTTGTCAAAGCGTGACCGTAAAGACCGCTTTTTTCGCCACCTCCGGTCATACTATAACGCATAAACCTTAAATCTGACTAAAAACGCACAGAAAGTACGTATTCATTATATCACAAACCGCGGCGCGGCGCAACAAAAATACTTGACTGCCCGCAGAGCACATGTTATAATACACACGTAAATATTCATCTCCCACCGGGGAGAGATGCTAAAAGCATCCGCAGCACATCATTAGGTCTTTGAAGATG
>CATYWI010000166.1 GCA_958414155.1 uncultured Anaerotruncus sp.
GTACGTGACTTCAAGGGTATCAACCCCAACGCGTTCGACGGCAGAGGCAACTACTCCCTGGGACTCAAGGAGCAGCTCATATTCCCCGAGATCGAGTACGACAAGGTCGATAAGATTCGCGGAATGGACATCTGCTTCGTTACAACCGCTCACACCGACGAGGAAGCCCGCGAGCTGCTTAAGGCTATGGGTGCTCCCTTTGCGGAAAACTAATAGGAGGTAAGATAAAATGGCGAAGAAATCAATGATTATCAAGCAGCAGAGAGAGCCGAAGTTCTCGACTCGCCGTTACAACCGCTGCAAGATCTGCGGTCGTCCTCACGCTTATCTCCGCAAATACGGGATCTGCCGTATCTGCTTCCGTAATCTTGCCTACAAGGGCGAGATCCCCGGAGTAAAGAAGGCATCCTGGTAATTGCGCGGCTCCCCGAGCGGGAGCCGGGCACGACCCGTTAAACCCCACACTATCGGAAGGAAATCAAGCTACGCGCCCGATTTAACCGCCGATACGCCGCCGTGGACGCACGGCAGCAAGATATATTGAACTTGCAATGGAGGAAAAAAGCAATGCAAATGTCAGACGTAATTGCCGATATGCTCACAAGAATAAGAAACGCGAACGATGCAAAGCACGCGACTGTGGACATTCCGGCATCCAACATGAAAAAGGCTATCGCCGAAATCCTGGTCAACGAGGGTTATGTAAAGAGCTTTGAGACCATCGAGGACGGCAAGCAGGGCGTTATCCGTATCACGCTCAAATATCAGGGCAACAAGCAGAAGGTACTTCGCGGTATCCGCAGAGTTTCCAAACCCGGTCTTCGTATCTACGCAAGCTGCGAGGATATGCCCCGCGTTATGAACGGACTCGGCATCGCTATCGTATCCACCTCAAAGGGCATCATGACCGACAAGCAGGCTCGCAAAGAGAATGTTGGCGGCGAAGTGCTTGCCTTTGTATGGTGAGTAAGGAGGCAGAGATATGTCAAGAATAGGAAGAATGCCCGTCGTGATTCCCGCCGGCGTCACCGTAACCATCGGCGAGGACAATCTTGTTACGGTAAAGGGTCCCCGCGGAACTCTCGCTGAGAAGTTCAGCCCCAGAATGAAGCTCGAGGTCGAGGCAGGCGTGCTTCACGTCACCCGCCCCACCGATGAGAAGGAAGACAGAAGCCTTCACGGTCTCACCCGCGCACTTGTGCACAACATGGTAGTTGGTGTTACCGACGGCTTCCAGAAGACCCTTGAGATCAACGGTACCGGTTACAGAGCTACCATGCAGGGCAAAAACCTGCTGCTCTACCTCGGTCACTCTCTTGTCAACGGTATGCCCCAGGCGGCACTTACCATTGCACAGCCCGAAGGCATTACCTTCGAGGTGAACGAGAAGGCAGCCCCCATCACCATCGTTGTGAAGGGTGCAGACAAGCAGCTGGTCGGTCAGACCGCAGCCGTTATCCGCGGCAAGAGACCCCCCGAGCCTTACCATGGCAAGGGCATCCGCTATGCCGGTGAAAAGGTTCGCCGCAAAGCCGGTAAGACCGGTAAATAATGAAAGGAGTGAGCACAGATGGTTTCCAAAAAGAATAAAAACGCTGCCCGTCTTAAAAGACATATTCGGGTCAGAGCCAAGATTTCGGGCACTACCGAGCGTCCGCGTCTGGCTGTGTATCGCTCAAACGCTAACATTTCCGCTCAGATCATTGATGACGTCAAGGGCGTGACTCTTGCCGCTGCATCTTCTTACGAGAAGGGCTTTGAGGGCGGAAGCAACAAGGAAGCTGCAAAGAAAGTCGGCAAGACTCTTGCCGAAAGAGCAGCCGAGAAGGGTATCACCGAAGTCGTATTCGACCGCGGCGGCTATCTTTATCACGGACGTGTATCGGAACTGGCTGACGGTGCCCGCGAGGGCGGCCTGAAGTTCTGAGCCTTCTGGCTGAGTCCGGTTTATACACTGTTCAACTTATTGAACATTCAAGGAGAAAACTATGGCATTCAGAAACAACAATTACGAGGAAAAAGAATACATCGAAAACCTCGTTGCCCTGAACCGTGTTTCCAAGACCGTTAAAGGTGGTCGTGTAGCCCGCTTTGCCGCACTCATGGTAGTCGGCGACGGCAACGGTCACGTAGGCGTAGGTCTCGGAAAAGCTGCCGAGGTTCCCGAGGCTATCAGCAAGGGAATTGCGGACGCAAAGAAGAATATGGTCACTGTTTCCATCAAGGGCACAACCATCCCGCACGAAGTGCTGGGCGTTTACGGCGCCGGTAAGGTACTTCTTAAGCCCGCCGCCCCCGGTACCGGTATCATCGCCGGTTCCAAGGTCAGAATGGTGCTTGAGGCTGCCGGTATCAGAAACATCCGCGCAAAGTGCCTGCGCTCCAACAACCCGATCAACGTCGTAAAGGCAACGATGCAGGGTCTTGAGTCGCTTCGCTCCGTAGAGCAGGTAGCCAAGAGCCGTGACATCACGCCCGACGAAGTAAAGGGAGGCGCTGCGAAATGAAAAAAGTAACACTTACAAAATCCCTTATCGCCCGCAAGCCTCATCAGAAGGCTACTGCCGCGTCGCTGGGTCTGCACCGTGTCGGCGACAGCATCATCCACGAGGAAGGCGCTGTACTTGACGGCAAGGTCAGAATTCTTTCGCACCTGGTCAAGGTTGAAGACGTAAAGGAGGACAAATAATGAAACTTCATGAACTCTCTCCCGCCCCCGGTTCCGTAAAGGACAGCTTCCGCAAAGGCAGAGGCGCCGGTTCCGGCAACGGCAAGACCGCAGGTAAGGGCCACAAGGGTCAGAACGCCCGTTCCGGCGGCGGTGTACGTCCCGGCTTTGAGGGCGGTCAGTTCCCGATCTACCGTCAGCTTCCCAAGAGAGGCTTTACAAACA
Organism: uncultured Anaerotruncus sp.; assembly: GCA_958414155.1. The sequence goes on from CATYWI010000166.1 coordinate 2,894, forward strand.
AAAAGTTCAAAACGGTTTATGCCAACGTGAATGTTGAGGATCTCAACGTTTTCGAGGACGGAGCCGTGGTGGATCTTGAGGCTCTTATGGATAAGAGAATCGTCCGCAAAGAAAATGACGGACTTAAGGTTCTCGGCGGCGGTGAGCTTACAAAGAAGCTTACTGTGAAGGCGGTGAAATTCTCTGCTGCCGCCAAGGAAAAAATCGAAGCGGCAGGCGGAAGCGTAGAGGAGGTATAAGGATGTTTGCGACCTTAAAAAACGCCTGGAAGATAGATGATCTGAGAAGAAAAATACTTTTCACCATCATGATCATTCTGCTTTACCGTCTCGGCGCGCAAATCCCGGTACCCTATATTTCCGCATCAGTTATTGAAAGCGGCAACGCCTTTTCGGGTTCGATATTCGAATACCTGAACTGGTTCTCCGGCGATGCATTCGGCAAGGCGACCCTGTTCGCGCTTTCAGTATCGCCCTACATTACCGCTCAGATCGTTATCCAGTTGCTGACCGTTGCCATTCCCGCTCTTGAGCGCATGGCAAAGGACGGCGACGAGGGACAGAAAAAGATCACATCTATCACCCGTTACACCACTGTCGCACTGGCGCTCATAACCGCTTACGGCTATATGACGCTGCTTGATGCCAACAACTGGCTCGTGGACGGCGCTAACTGGTTCGCCAAGATGGTTATCGTTGCCTGCTATTGCGGCGGCGCATCACTTATCATGTGGCTTTCCGAAAAGGTCAACCAGTACGGTATCGGCAACGGTATCTCCATGATACTCTTTGCCAACATCGTATCAGGCGTGCCCGCTCTCATTTCCGAGATCTGGACCATGACCTTTACAGCTGGCGGCTTCGGCGGCTTCAGCTGGGTCGGACTCATCTTCTCCATCCTTACCATCATCATTACGTTTGCTATCATCGTATTCATCGTCTGGTTCACCGAATCCGAAAGAAGAATACCCGTGCAGTATGCAAAGCGCGTGGTCGGACGCAAGATGTATGGCGGACAGTCATCCAATCTGCCTCTCAAGATGAACATGGCGGGTGTTATGCCTGTTATCTTTGCCAGCTCCATCGCATCGATCCCGGCGACTCTTGCAGGCTTCTTCCCCAACAGCAAGGTCCTTGTAAAGATCTCCGAGTGGTTCAGCTATGACACCTGGCTCTACCTGCTCATCTATCTCGTACTCATTGTTGCTTTCTCCTTCTTCTACATCATGATATCCTTCAATGTAGTTGAGGTTG
>CATYWI010000167.1 GCA_958414155.1 uncultured Anaerotruncus sp.
AACACGTGCGAAAGTATTGCCGATGCACGGTAGCCTAGTTTGTCTATCAGCACTGTGGATACAAGGTCGATGCAGAGCTGGATCATAAAATTTATCGTTATCAGAAATGTGATCTTTGACAGCGGTATCGAATATGCTCCCGCAAATGTAACGAACAAAAGCGGAAGAAAATTGTTTACTATCGCCTGAACCATGTACCCCGCAAAGCAGGCGTACATTGTTTTTTTATAACCGGTTTTCATATACGCGGAACCTCAAATGCTGCTTTTAATACAAGAATATTCGGGGAAACTGTCGTTTGACACACCTGAGCGTTCAGTCCGGCATTCATCACGATGCGTTCTTTTGAAACGCAATTTTTCCGGAAAACCCATCGCCTGTAAGGATAACGGTATATCCGCCTGCCGTCGATGCGGTAACGGTAAAGCTGCCCGCTTATATCGCATCACTGCGATAAAGATAATTGTCCCCGTCGGCTACCGTCACGCCGATGCTGCCGCTGTCGCTCGTGACGGTGACAGTCATCACATCCCCCGCCTAAAGCGAGAGCGCATGGCGGTCGGTACCGCTGAAGCGAATGCAGTTAACTGAATATTCCCTATATGTCTTTTTTAAATTGAAGACCGCCGCCGACATGCTGTCACAACCGCATATGGCAAGCATCAGTACGACCGAAATGATAATCAAAATGTCCTTTTCATCAAATATCCACCTTTGTGCGGCAATAGTCGGCAACGCCGACACGCAGTCTTTCCAGTCCGTCGATAAGCGTTTTACGCTGGCACGCGGTGTTCATGCGCAGAAAATATCTGCCGTTTCCCCGGTACTGACCACCCGCCGTCAGATAGAGTCCTGTCGTGCGGCGGATATGATCCGCAAGCCCGTCGGTATCGTCGGTGATTGCACTGCAATCTATCCACAAAAGATAGGTCGCATTTTGCCCCACAACGTGTATCCCGGGTATCTCACGGCTCACAAATTCGCTCACCGTGCGCTTGTTCTCCGCAAGATATGCGCGAAGCTCATCGAGCCAGTCGCCGCAGCTGCCGAATGCCGTTGCCGCCGCAAGCGTGGCAAAGCAGTTAGGCTCCGCCACCTCATCGCTGTTTAGTCCGCGCACTACCTTGTTGCGCAGGAATTCGTTCGGTATCACCACAGCCGCAGACTGAAGCCCCGCGAGGTTGAACGCTTTGCTTGCCGCCACGCATGTGACGCTGTTGGCGGCGCATTCGCGGGACACCGATGCAAACGGAACATACCTGACCTCCGGGTCGGTAAGATCGCAGTGTATCTCGTCGGACAGCACCGTAACGCCGTACCTGCGGCAAAGCTCGCCTATACGCGCCAGCTCCTCGCGCGACCATATCCTGCCCACCGGATTGTGCGGGTTGCAAAGTATCATCATTGTGGTGAGCGGCTCGGCGAGTCCGCGCTCAAGCGCCGCAAAATCTATGCCGTAGGAATCACCGTCGTAGGTGAGCGGGCATTCAAGCACCGTTCTGCCCGCGTTTTCTATCGAATGAAAGAAAATATCATATACAGGCGTCATCACGAGCACGCGGTCGCCCACGTTCGTGATACGCTTTACGGCGCTTGAGATAGCCGGAATGACACCGGTACAGAATGCAAGCCACTCCTTTTGTATTTCAAGCCCGTGGCGACTGCTCCACCAGCCGATGAGCGATGAATACCACTCATCCGGTATGACGGTGTAGCCGAATATTCCCTCGGCGGCACGGCGCGTCAAAGCCTCTGTTATCGCAGGCGCGGTCTTGAAATCCATATCCGCCACCCACATGGGAAGCTCGTTATCTCCTATATCCCACTTTAGCGAACCGGTGTGCCGCCTTTCGGTCGGCGCATCGAAATCGTATACCGTTTTTTTATTTTCCATTTTTCTCTCCCTCCCTGCATGTGATATGCACCGCATGAGGATCAACGCGGGACGGCTCGATGATAAGCTCGTCGATATGGTCAGCCGTTATACTGCCGCCGGACGGATTGAGAACGCTGTCTATCTTTCCGACGATATCAGCCTCGACTTTGCTGTATTCGAACGCAAGCGTTGTGTTGATAAGGCGGCAGTTCTTCATAACAAGACCGTCGATATAGCACATTCCCTGCAGGCTTTCGACAGTACAGTTTACCAGCGTGAGATTTTTTGCATTCCAGCCGAGATATTCGCCCGAAATAAAGGAATCATAGACCGTCACTCCATCGGTATTCCAGAAGGCATCCTTGGAAAGCAGGCGCGAATTTCTTATGGTCATGTTTTTGACGCCGTCAAAGGAATAGTTGCCGACAAGCGTCAGGTCGTTGATATCAAGGTCTTCGCAGTTCATGGCAAAATAATCGCCGCGTGCCGTAACATGCTCAAGATGAACGTCACGGCAGCTCCACAGCGTCTCCGCCGCGTTCGGAAAATTCACATTTTCAAGCGAAACGCCACGGCAACGGCGGAAATTCTTCGGCGCTTCGATTACGGTATTTCGCACCGATATATCCTCGGTATACCATATTCCCGCGCGCGCCATCTCAAAAAGCGTACACCCGTCAAGCTTTATATTTTTGCAGTACCAGAGCGGATATTTCCACTTGAACAGACTGCAAGCAAGTTCGATGTTGCGGCTCTCCTTGAGCGGCGACTCGCCGTCATCGAACGTTGAATTCAATATCCTGAGATCGGACGAAGCGAACAGCGCCCGCTCCCCGGTAAAAAACTGCTGATCTGTCTCCTTCATTTTCATATGCTCCTTTCGTTTTTATTCACCCCCTGCGATCTTACGGCTGTCATGTATCCCGACTATATGCACGGTGTTTCCGTGCTCACCGATAATACGCAGCAGATCCGCAGTCTTCAGCCACACGGTGGCGGTATTGTCGTTGGGATGCACTCCGATAATGCCCGGCACATCGCAGAATTCGCTGTCAATATAAAATATCACACGGCGCGGTGCTCCGTCACTTCAAAATCAATATTTTCTTTTTTTCAGAAATTCATACGTTTCGGTTTTGTTCATTTCGCTTTTATAGACCTGTTCCGCATCTGTGCGGAAAATATTAAACGGGTGTCGCGCCCGGGCGTGACACCCCCAAATTGAGTTCAGAATTCGCGTCTTCCTTCAAGCGCCCGGGAAAGGGTCACTTCATCCGCATACTCAAGCTCGCCGCCCACAGGTATACCGTAGGCAAGCCTGGTGATCTTTATCCCCGTAGGCTTGAGAAGTCTTGCAATATACATTGCCGTTGCCTCGCCCTCGACCGTCGGGTTGGTGGCAATGATTATCTCGCTTATGTCGTTAGTGCCTATGCGCTCCATAAGCTCGCGCAGACGCAGCTTGTCCGGCGTTACTCCGTTTACCGGCGACAACGCTCCGTGGAGAACATGATAAGTCCCGCGGTACTCGCGCACCCGCTCCATTGACATTACCGCCTTTGTATCCTGTACGACACATATCGTGCTGTGATCGCGCGTGGGATCGGCGCATATCGGACACACCTCAAGGTCGGTAAGATTCTGGCACACCGGGCAAAGATGTATTTTTTCCTTTGCCTCGATTATCGCGCGCGCGAAATTCTCCGCCTCCTCGCGGCTCATATCTATCACAGAAAACGCAAGGCGCATAGCCGTGCGTTTTCCGACGCCCGCAAGCCTGCCGAACTGCTCGGCAAGCACCTCAAGGGACGCAATATAGTCAGCCATGCTTAAAATCCGAGTCCGCCTGCGCTGGGCAGTCCGGACTTGGCGGTAAGCGCCTGAGTCTCCTCGTCGTAAACGGTCTCGACCTTTCTGATAGCCTCGTTGACCGCGGCGATAAGTATATCAGCAAGAGTTTCGGTGTCGTCGGGATCGACCACCTCGGGCGCCATTTCTATTGACACAAGCTCTTTTTTACCGTTCATTTTTACCTTTACGGCTCCGCCGCCTGCGGAGATCTCATACTCGCGCGCTTCAAGCTCCTCGGTCAGCGCCGCCATATCGTTCTGGAATTTTTCATACTGACGCATGAGAGTGTTCATGTTCGCGGGTCCGCCCCCGCCTATTCCCTTGGGTATTCTTGCTTTCATTTTATATCCATTCCTTTCTTTGCGTTCGTGCCGCCTTTTTGAAGGCA
>CATYWI010000168.1 GCA_958414155.1 uncultured Anaerotruncus sp.
CGACATTCGATCTGCTTGAACCCGGAACGGATGTATATCTTGGTGATGAGCTCATAGGAAAGTTGGCGACGGGCATATCGTATTCTCCGTCCGCGCTGCATGCATCCGGGGCTGACGGAACGCCGATAGACGTGCATTATCCGGAAAACACTCTTATCGATATCAGCGGTGTGCTCGAATGCGCACTTGTATCCACCGACGGCGGCTATGTGACGCCCGGAGGAGTACATCTTGCGCCGGGATGTGTGCTAACGCTGAAGCTGCGTACTGTCGATCTGCACGTGATCATAACCGGTGTTGCGGTGCAGGAGGCGAGGTAACCGAGCAAAAACGGCAGTTGAGCGCGTTTTTTTGCCACGGTATTATCCCCGCTACTGCCGAATAATTAAAAAATTAACGAATCCGGCAGTCAAAGACGGGCAAATATCATCATTTTGTCTATTGATTTTGTCGGCTGGCTCAGTTATAATATTAAATAAGTATAAAAGTGGGCCTGAAGGGCTTAATAAGGAGTCGGATATGATATCACGCGAGGTTACAATAAATAATAACGGCGGACTGCATGCAAGACCCGCTACTTATTTCATTCAGAAAGCGAATTCTTACAACTGCTCGATCTGGATTCAGAAGGATGACAGAAAAATGAATGCAAAGAGCCTTCTCGGCGTTCTTTCCATCGGCATTGCCAAGGGAATGACAGTTACCCTTACCGCCGACGGTCCCGACGAAAAGGAAGCCATTGACGGTCTTGAGGCGCTTATAAACAGTGGATTTGCCGAATAAAACGCACACGACGTATGTCGTGATCATTTTGGCGCGGTATCATGGCGATCTGCGGCAACGGTTGCGTAAAATCTGAATGTCAGTGTTATTGCGCTTTGCGGTCGAGGCGGCGCATGACTCCGACGGAATTTCTTGGGGGGTGTCGGTTGCTCGACAGCCCCCAGATGTTGTTTTTAACTGTGAATTGCGATAATAATTTTTCAGGGTGCTGATGTATGAGCGATGTATTGATCTCAAATACAAAAAACGTTGCCGATACGCGGCGCGAGCGCTTGCTTGCCGAGGCGTGTGCGCTTCCGCTTTGCCCGGGCGTATATATAATGAAAAACGAACACGGCAAGGTGATATATGTCGGAAAATCGCGCAAGTTGCGGGACCGTGTTTCACAGTATTTCCGCAACGGTGAGAAAAACCTGAAGACCGAGCGCATGGTGGCGTCGGTCCATCATTTTGATTACATTGTATGTGATACCGAAATAGAGGCGCTGACGCTTGAAAATACCCTTATCAAGCAATACACCCCGAGATATAATATACGATTGAAGGATGCAAAATCCTATCCGTATATAAAGCTGACAGCGGAGGATTACCCGCGGCTTGCTATGAGCCGCAGGAGGGAGGATGACGGCGCGAGATATTTCGGACCGTACTCCGGCACCGGAACAGTCTTTTCCGTGATATCTCTCGTGAACAAGACATTCGGTCTGCCATCGTGCAAAAAAAGGTTTCCCGCCGATATCGGCAAGGACCGTCCGTGTCTGTATTACAGGATAGGTCAGTGCCGCGGAGTGTGCACGGGTAATGTTACCCGTGATGAATACCGCGAAATGACAGAGTGCGCCGCAGAGGTGCTGCGCGGCAACACCGCCGCCGCACGGCGCGTGCTTGAAGAAAAAATGCTTGCATATGCCGACAACGAAGAGTTTGAGGCGGCTGCGCGCTGTCGCGACACGATACGTGCGCTTGAGTCGCTTTCGCAAAAACAGAAGGTCGTTGCAGCTCCGGACTGTGAGCAGGATGTTTGCGGCGTTTATTCCGACGACCATATGTCGGTCCTGTCGTTGCTCTCGATACGCGGCGGAGCATTGGTCGATAAGATGGATTTCCCGATATCCGGCGAAGCGATCGCGGATGCAAAGGCATTTTGCTCGCTCCTTTGCGAGCATTACCGCAAGAGCGGCTATGCTCCAAAACGTTTGCTGGTCGGCTTTGAATGTGATGAAGATGATATATCGCTGCTTTCGGATTATCTCAGCGGTATCGCCGGGCGGCGCGTTCATGTAACGGTCCCGGTTATAGGCGACAACCGCAAGCTGTGTGATATGGCGGCTGAAAACGCCAAGGAAGCCGCCGCACGTATCGACCGGGATACCTCACGCTCGGAGGATGTTGCCGTAAAACTTGCCGCCTTGTTGGGGCTTGAAGTCGTTCCGGAACGTATTGAGGCATACGATATTTCCAATCTCGGCGATGAGCATGTGACGGCGGGTATGATCGTTGTTGAGGGCGGGTGCTTTCTTAAGCGGGATTACCGTAGCTTTACCATAAGATCCACTGACGGAGCAAATGACTACGGCGCAATGCGTGAAACGCTTGAAAGGCGCTTTTCGCATCTTTCGGACGATTCCGGCGCATTTGCGACAGCGCCCGATCTTATACTCATTGACGGCGGCGAAGAGCATCTGCATGTAGCGCTCGATGTTATGAGCAAGGCGGGAGTTGATATTCCCGCTGCCGGTATGGTAAAGGACGATTACCACAAAACACGTGCGCTCGTGAGCGTGGACGGAGAGGTCAGTATCGCGCGCGAGCGCGATGTATATGGATTTATATATCGCATCCAGGAGGAGGTACACCGCTTTACGGTGTCAAAAATGACACACGCGAAGCGCAAGACCTACAAGACATCCACTCTTGAGAAAATAAACGGAATAGGACCCGTTAAGGCAAAGCTTCTTCTGTCGGCACTCGGCGGACTCGGCGCGGTGAAAAGCGCCGATCTTGAAACACTGAGGACCGTAAATGGAATATCCGATTCCGAGGCGTTTGCGGTGTACGGCTACTTCCATCCGGAGAGCGTACATGAGGAACAGGACGGTGATAAAAAATGATGAGGATAATAACCGGCACGGCGCGTGGGACCAAGCTCGAAACGCCTGACGGAATGAATACCCGCCCCACATCCGAACGGGCAAAAGAAGCGGTGTTTTCCTGTCTTCAGTTCGGACTGCGCGGGAAATGCGTGCTTGACCTTTTTGCAGGCTCGGGTCAGATGGGGCTTGAGGCGCTCAGCCGAGGTGCCGGTGAGGCGTATTTTTGCGATATGTCCGCAGAGGCTATTGCGGCTGTAAAAAAGAATTCGGAGAAGACACACCTTGCCGACCGTTGTCGTATCTTTCGCACAGATGCGGTCGAATTTCTGCGTTCCGCATCCGGAACAAGACGGTTCGACATCGTGTTCATCGATCCGCCGTATGCCTCGGGGCTTGTGCCGAAATGTCTTGAACTGCTTGCCGATGGCGATTTGCTTGCCGATGACGGCATTGCGGTGTGCGAGACGGCGCGCGACGATGATCCGTTCGTAGGTCGCGGCGATCTGTCGGAACGTTTTACTGTTATTCGCGAGGCAGTCTACGGCGCTGCGCGGGTGACGCTTGTCAGTCTTGCCAAAGGAGATGCGGAGAAATGAAAACTGCGATAGTTCCGGGGAGTTTTGACCCTATGACGCTCGGACACAAAAGTCTCATAGAACGTGCCGGGAGGCTTTTTGATGAAGTTGTGGTCGCGATAATGGTCAATCCCGATAAAAAAGGCATGTTTGATTTTGAAGAGCGAAAAGCCATCGCCGAACTGACGCTTGCGGGGATGGAGAACGTCAGGGTCATCTCGTCGGACGGATATCTTGCCGATCTTGCCGCCGGTATCGGCGCTGCGGCAATAGTCAAGGGTGTGAGAAACACGACAGATTTTGAGTACGAGCAGGAAATGGCGGCTTTTAACCATGCGCGCTGTCCGTCGTGCGAAACGGTGTATCTGCCGGCATACGGACTGGCTGATATCAGCTCGACTGCGGCGCGAAAGGCGCTTGCCGACGGTGCAGACACCGGACGGCTGTTGTCTTCAGATGCGGCTGAATATATAAAAATGATCATGAACAACAGAGGAGATTAAAAATGAAGGACGGATTTGTAAAGGTCGCGGCAGTTGTACCCGAGCTGAGAGTTGCGGATTGCGCATTCAACGCTCAAAAAACAGTTGAAGCGGCACACGAAGCGGCAAAGCGTGGGGCAGCTGTGATCGTTTTCCCCGAGCTG
>CATYWI010000169.1 GCA_958414155.1 uncultured Anaerotruncus sp.
TACGCGCTTCTTTCGCTGATCTGCTCCTTCCTGCTCGTTATGCTTGCTCCCGCAGGACTTTGATCTGCGGACTTTCCGATATTACCGTGAAAGGCAGCAAAACCGATGGTGGGACTTGAAAAAGTAACAAACAAAATAATTGCCTCCGCCGAGGCTGACGCCGCACGGATACTTGCCGAGGCTGACGCCGAGTGCGCTGCTGTTCTTGCCGCCGCCGAGGAAAACGCGGCAAAGCTGAGGGCTGCCGCGGAGGATGCCGCCGACACAGAGAGCGCAAGCGTTGTATCGCGCGCCCGTGCCGCCGCGGAGACAGAAAGGCGCGGTATACTGCTTGCCGGCAGGTGCCGTGCGATAGATGCCGCTTTCAGCGCGGCTGAAAAGAAAATATGCGGGATGCCGAGTGAAAATTATCTCGGCTTCCTGGTTGCCCTGGCACGTGAGGCATCGGCGGGGCAGAGCGGCGAGTGCGTTGTAACGCTCAACCGCTCCGACCGCGTAAGCTTCGGACGTGCGCTCATCGAACACATGAAGGCGTCGGGAGACGGCATTGACTGGCAGCTCTCCGATGGTGAGGCGCGCATAAGCGGCGGGCTGTGGCTCGATTTCGGTGAAACGCGCGTGGATTGTTCGGTCGCCGCGCTGATAGCGGAGGCGCGTCCGTCGCTTGAGGCGGATGTATGCCGCGCACTGTTCGGCGGCGGAGAAGTTAAAAATGACTGAGCGCGCGGCATGTGCGGGTAAATACCGCGAGGAGGATTACCGCTATGCGGCGGCAAAGGTCTCGGCAATGTCGTGCGAGCTGATACCCGAGGCGAGGATACGCGATCTTGTGCGTGCGCGCGATGCTGCCGACGTTATGTCGCGTATCGCCGAGTACGGCTTTGACACCGCGGCGGACGGCACGGAGGCGGCGCTTACCGCTTATCTTGCCGAAAGATACGAAACGCTCCTTTCATTCTGCCCGAGCACACCGCTCGCTCAGCTGTGCAGAATGAGATACGACTGCAACAACCTTAAATCCGCGATAAAATGCCGCGCCGGCGGCAGAGATGCCGCTCCCCTTATGATAAGGTGCGGTCTTATACCTGCCGACGATGTTATAGCGGCGGCGGAAAAAAACGATTTTTCGGTATTTGCGGAGACGCTCCCGAATATGTCGCGGGCGGCGGGCATGGCGTCCGAGGCACTGGGCAAGAGCGGCAATTCGCGCACTGTGGATTCACTGCTCGACCGCGCCTGCTTTGCCGATATGCGCACGGCTGCACGTGCGACCGGTATACGCGAGGTCGTTGCGCTGCTTGAGCGCAAGACGGATGCGACGAATCTGCTCACCGCGGCGCGTGTCCTGCGCCTGCGCGATGCCGGTATGCGCCGCGCGGTATTTGACGATTCGGTCATTTCCGGCGGCAGGATAGATATGAAAAAACTGCGCAATGCCGACAGCCTTACGGCGCTTGCGACGCTTGCCGATGACGCCGGATATCCGGATGCGGCAAGGGCGCTGCGGAGCGCGGGAAGCGATGCCGCGTCTCTTGAACGCATGTCGCATGCGTTTGACGACGACTTCCGTGCCGCCGTCGATGCGGCGACAAGGATGCAGCTTCTCGGCGCTTACCCGGTTATCGGGTATATCGCCGCGCTTGAATACGAGGTCAAAAACCTGCGCATCATCCTGTCCGGGATAGAAGCGGGCGATGACCGTTCGCTTATCGAAGAAAGACTCAGGATCGCCTGAGCACCGCCGGGAGGATGATTTACAATGTATAAAGTAGCAGTCATAGGCGGCAGACAGGATATACTCGGCTTTTCCGCGCTCGGTTTTACGATACTTGAGGCGCAGGATGCCGAAGCGGCACGTCTTGCTTTGCGCAGAGCGACCGCCGGAGTGAACTCCGACGGTGCGCCGGACGTCGGCTATGCGGTGATATTCATAACCGAGGAATACGCCGCGGCGCTTGCCGAGGATATTGCGGGCTTTGACGATGTTCCGACGCCCGCGATACTGCCGATCCCGTCAGCGGGAAGCGACGGCGGATTCGGCATGAAGGCATTGCACGACCGCGTAAAGCGCGCCGTGGGCAGTGATATTCTCTGATCTCCGGAAAATACCGCAGGACCTGCGCCGTCCGGCGGCATAGTCTGACCAATCGGGCGCAAATAGCCGAGAAAGGCATGAAATAAAATGGAATTGATCGAAGGTAAGATCTTAAAGGTATCCGGTCCGCTTGTTGTTGCCGAGGGCATGAGACGCGCCGACATGTTCGACGTTGTTCACGTCGGCAAAGACAAGCTAATCGGTGAAATAATCGAAATGCACGGCGACCGCGCATCGGTCCAGGTCTATGAGGAGACCGCGGGACTCGGACGCGGGGACGTCGTTACATCGACCGGCGCACCTCTGTCGGTCGAGCTGGGACCGGGGCTTATAGGAAACATATACGACGGTATCCAGCGTCCGCTTGAAAAGCTGCGTGAAATGGCAGGCTCAAACCTCACACGCGGTATAGTTTCTCCCGCTCTTGACCGTGAAAAGGTGTGGCATTTTGATGCCACGGCACAGCGCGGCGCACGCGTTGTCGGCGGCGATATTCTCGGAACGGTCGATGAGAGCGAGGCGCTTACGCATAAGGTCATGGTACCGCCCGGCATCAGCGGCACACTGCTGTCTATACGCTCCGGCGATTACCGCGTGACCGATAAGATCGGTGTGGTGGAGGATGCAAACGGCAACACACATGAGCTGACGCTCATGCAGAAGTGGCCCGTCCGTGTGGCGCGCCCGCACGCCGGTAAGCTCCCGCCCACAGAGCCTATGGTAACCGGTCAGCGGTCCATCGACTCGCTTTTCCCGATAGCGCGCGGCGGTACCGCGTGCGTTCCCGGACCCTTCGGTTCGGGCAAAACGGTCGTTCAGCACCAGCTTGCAAAATGGAGCAACGTTGATCTTGTGGTCTATATCGGTTGCGGCGAGCGCGGAAACGAAATGACCGACGTTCTGCGTGAGTTCCCCGAGCTGCGCGACCCGCGCACGGGCAGAACGCTCATGGAGCGTACCGTTCTTATTGCAAATACATCGGATATGCCTGTTGCGGCGCGTGAGGCGTCCATCTACACCGGTATCACGATAGCGGAATATTACCGCGACATGGGCTATACCGTTGCCGTAATAGCCGACTCCACCTCGCGTTGGGCAGAGGCTCTGCGCGAAATGTCCGGCAGACTTGAAGAAATGCCCGGCGAGGAGGGCTACCCCGCGTACCTTACCTCGCGTCTGGCGCAGTTCTATGAGCGCGCCGGAAAGGTCACCTGCCTCGGTTCCGACGGACGCGAGGGCGCCCTTTCCGCTATCGGCGCGGTCTCTCCCGCCGGCGGCGATATTTCCGAGCCTGTAACACAGGCGACGCTGCGTATCGTCAAGGTGTTCTGGGGACTTGATTCCTCTCTGGCATACCGCCGTCACTTCCCGGCGATAAACTGGCTGAATTCCTATTCGCTTTACCGCGAAAGACTTACCGGCTGGTTTGCCGACAATGTGTCGCGCGATTGGATGCCGCTGACACAGCGGTGCCTCAAAACGCTTCAGAACGAAGCGGAGCTGAATGAAATAGTACAGCTCATCGGCGCCGATGCGCTGTCCCCCTCCGACCGTCTGACCCTTGAGGTCGCGCGTTCGCTGCGTGAGGACTTCCTGCAGCAGGATGCCATGAGCGACAACGACAGCTATTCGCCGCTTGAAAAGCAGTGCCGTCTGCTCCGCCTCATATTCAGCTTTGAGGACAAGAGCCGCCGCGCGCTTGAGCGCGGCGCATCGATAGACGAAATAGCGGACCTGCCCGTGCGTGAAAGAATAGGCAGAGCCAAGGCGTTGCCCAATGACGGTTACGCGCCGGAATTTGAGAAGATCGAGGCGGAGCTTGAATCCGAGCTTGAAGCCGCGATACCGAAAGCGTAAGGAGTGAGCGGAATGATAAAAGAATATAAAACTATTGAAGAAGTCGCCGGTCCTCTTATGCTGATAAAGAGCGTTGAGGGCGTCAAGTATGACGAGCTGGGCGAGATCATAATGGCTGACGGCTCTGTCCGTCGCT
>CATYWI010000170.1 GCA_958414155.1 uncultured Anaerotruncus sp.
TGTAAATGACACAGATCAAAGCAACCCTTTTGACAGGCGGAAACCATATTGTATCAAAAGCGATGCGGGACACTCTTTGTCAATATGATGCAATATGTAATCGGCAGATGCATGCCCCGTGAGCTTTTTATTAAAACGCCTCCGCTAATCCGTTTGTGCGTCCAAGGGCAACTTCACGGCAATCGTCGTCCCCTTTTCCGAACTTTTCTCAACACGAACCTCGCCGCCGTGCAGTGTGACGATTTCCCACACCAGCGATAGTCCCAATCCCACGCCGCCGTTTTCCCGGCTTCTGGATTTGTCTACACGAAAGAAAGGCTGAAAAATGCTTTCTCTGTATTGCTCGGGCACCCCGCAGCCGGTATCAGAAACTCGTATAATAAGCCGTTTTTCTTCTTCTGTTACAGTAATGCGCACTATCCCGTCCGGACGGTTGTATCGTATGGCGTTTTCGGTAAGATTAAAGAGCAGACGATAGATCAGCGTGTCACTGCCGGTCATAGTACCATCGCCTGTACTTTCAAGGATTATTCCGTTCTTCTCTGCGAGCGGTGTAAGGTCGGCAAAAATCTCCTCAATCATCGGGGCAATCTCTATGCGATCGTTACACGGCACCGTCCTGAGCTCGCTCATCTCAAGCAAAGTTTTTGTCATCTGCGTCATCCGCTCGGTCTGCTCACGTAGCAGAAGAAGAAAGCCCGCCGTTTCCGGCAACACCTTGGGATGCTCGGCGGAAAACAGCTCAAGCTGTGCCTGCATCAGAGCAAGCGGCGTGCGCAATTCGTGCGCGGCGTTTCCGGTGAACTGCCGTTGTGCGGCAAAGCCCGCGTCAAGACGGTCAAGCATCTGATTGAAGGACTTGCTGAGCTGCCGGAACTCCGGGAGGACATCTTCAGCCATCTTCATGTCCGACAGGTTGTTCGGCTGAACCTTTTCCACCTGAGAAGTAAAAGCGCGCAGGGGATTTAGTGCGCGCCCGCTTAAAAAGTATGCAAGCACACCGCCAAGCAATGTTACCGCTGCCGTGATACACCAGTTGGTAGCGATAAAGGATTCCTGCGCACCATGAATGATGATAGTCAGCTCTTGGTCGAGCTTTTCGCGCTCGGGGTCAAAAAAATCCGGCTCTACTTTGTCCATATCTCCGTTGTTTGTAATATGAGAACTTATGGAATCCATATAGTGCCTGCCGGAATAGCTGAGAAGGAGATTCATTGCGACACAGGTCATGCAGGTTAGAAATGCGGTCATCAGGGTGATTCGCCATTGCAAGGACAGCTTTTTCATGATTTTTCTTCCTCCATGACGTATCCTTCGCCTATGCGATTCCGTATTGGGTCATAGCCGAGTGCGGCACGCAGTTTTTTTCGCAGTGCGGAAATATGCACACGGATCGAATTGCTGAAATTATCCACGCTGTTATCCCACACATGGTCGATAAGCTCCTCTTGGCTGACCGGTCGTCCCTGGTTTAGCAGCAGATATTCAAGTATCCCGATTTCTTTTCGGGTGAGGGTCAACGCCTGTCCGTCCGTCGTAGCGGTACGGGATTTGGTGTCAAAAGCGACTCTTCCACAGGTCAGAATTAAATCGTTCTGTGTAAATTGTCGACGGGTCAGGCTGCGTATCCTCGCTTCGAGTTCATCCAGATGAAAGGGCTTGGAAAGATAATCATTGGCTCCTGCGTCCAGCCCTTCCACTTTGTCTGCAACCTCACTGCGTGCCGAAAGTATCAGCACCTTGGTGTCTCTGTCGGTCTGACGGAGCGTCCGAAGTACAGTCATACCGTCAGCTCCCGGAAGATTCAGGTCCAAAAGCACAAGATCGTACCGCTCCGCGAAGAGCAGTTCGATTGCTTTGTTCCCGTCATAGCAAAAATCCACGCTATATGCAAGACGACGCAGACTACGGACAATGGTCTCACAGAGGGAACGTTCATCTTCGATTACTAAAATATGCATCAAAAACTCCTTGTACTGAGTGTTCTCTTGGCTCTATTATACCACGCAGACATAAGATTTTTGTTAAATTTCCGTTCTTAACGGAGATTTTATGCCCGTTGTGCTAAAATAGAGGGGCAAAAGAAAGGGGTGATCGAATTGGTTCGATCGAAAAAAACCATGCTTCAGGTCTCCTTGCTTATCTGCGGGGTGGCAATGCTGTGCTATGGTGCTTTGCGCGGCGAGGCAGATACCGTGTTGAGCAAGGCAATACGATTGTGTCTGGAGTGTGTGGGAATTGGATAAGAAAAAGATTGAAAAAAAGAAAAGAGAAAAGAAAAGGTCGGGCGTATCGCACATCCTCTCGCATTTTCGCAGTTGGATTCAGGCGGGAGCAACGTTGCTTACCAACATTCACCTGCCGAACTTCCTGAAGGGTGGAATTTATCAGGGGAAGGGTAAAGCAGTTTGTGTGCCGGGTCTGAACTGCTATTCCTGTCCTGCTGCGTCGGGTGCCTGTCCCATTGGTTCTTTTCAGGCGGTAGTAGGATCATCGAAATTCCGGTTTTCCTATTATATCACAGGATTTCTTATCCTGCTCGGCGTACTTCTGGGGCGCTTTATCTGCGGGTTTTTGTGTCCGTTCGGATGGTTTCAGGAACTGCTGCATAAGATTCCGACCAGAAAATTCTCTACCAAGAAGCTGAAGCTACTGACTTATATAAAATATGTGGTTTTGCTTGTTATGGTGGTTCTTCTGCCGGTGCTTGTCACAAACGATGTCGGCATGGGCGATCCGTTCTTCTGCAAGTACCTCTGTCCGCAGGGTGTGCTTGAGGGAGCAATACCGCTTGCTGCCGTCAATTCCGGCATACGCGCCGCACTCGGTGTACTCTTTTCGTGGAAACTCGGAATCCTGGTGGTGGTATCCGTGCTGAGTGTGCTGTTTTACCGTCCTTTCTGCAAGTGGCTGTGCCCGCTCGGTGCATTCTATGCACTGCTCAACAAGGTATCGCTTCTCGGAATGAAGGTGGATAAACACAAATGCGTTTCCTGCGGGAAATGCGCAAAGGCTTGTAAGATGGATGTGGATGTGACAAAATCTACGGATCACGCAGAATGCATCCGTTGCGGTATGTGCATCCGCGCCTGCCCTACAAATGCTGTCAGCTTCCGTTACGGTTTCGGCAAGGGAAAGGAATGCGGGTGTAACGCCGTGAAACCGGAAGACAATAAACAAATAAAACAAGAAGAAATTTCAGAAAAAGAAAAGGAGTAAGATTAATGAAAACAACAAAAATTTTAGCCGTGATGACACTCATACTGCTGGTATTCAGCCTTGTTGCATGCGGCACAACCGGGGGCGGAAATAAAAACAACGGAAACAGGAAAAGCGAAATCGCCGCGCTGATAGCAACGGAGCCGAAATCTATGGATGAAGCAACAAAACTGCATCAGCAACTGATGGCACAGGAGACGGCAATTCTGTCCGATAACAGTGCTCTTTGGGAAAAGGTGTTTTTGTCGGCAAACAAGGGTTCGACCATGATTGAGGACGGCAGCAACTACGGCGACTTCCTGCTCAAGACGATCGAAGGAGCAAAGAATCAGTTCAAGGCAAACGAACTCAAACTGCTTCGCGAAGGAGCCGAACAGATTCGCGAGATAGAGGGTAAGCTCACGATACTTGAGCAGAAGTATCCCGGATGCGGGAAAAAGCCATCCGATGGCGATATGAGCGTTCCTGCCGAAAACGGTAAACCGACAGGTAAAGACGATCTGATGAAATTCCCCGCATTTGAGGGTAAGGATCTTGACGGAAATGAAGTTAAGAGTAGCACTCTGTTTGCAGGAAACACCGTTACCGTAGTAAACTTCTGGTTTACCACCTGCAGTCCCTGCGTTGGTGAGCTTGCAGACCTGGAAGCGCTGAACAAGGAGCTCGCCGAAAAGGGCGGCGCGGTAGTCGGCATCAATTCCTTTACGCTGGACGGCGACAAAACGGCAATATCCGATGCAAAGAATATTCTGGCGAAAAAAGGTGTGACCTATAAAAATGTCTGGTTTGATTCCAAGAGTGAGGCAGGAACGTTTACCTCGGGACTGTATACATTCCCCACAACCTATGTTGTCGATAAGAACGGCAAT
>CATYWI010000171.1 GCA_958414155.1 uncultured Anaerotruncus sp.
GAACCATTCGTGACGGTGTGAGCAGGACATCGATGATACTTACCCTGGCAGGGCAATATCTTCTCGGGCAGGCGCAGTACGCCGATGATGTTGCGGAGTATTTTGTGGCGCGTTCGGTCGAAAACGGCATAGATACGTTAAGGGTATACGATGCTCTGAACGATCCGCGTAATATCGAAACGGTTGCATCTGCCGCAAAAAAGCGCGGTGCACGGTTTGAAGGCGCAATGGTGTATGCTGTAAGTCCCGCACACAGCAACGGTTTTTTTGCCGGATATGCCGCATTGCTTGAAAAGATGGGTGCGGATTCGGTCTGTGTGATCGACCCCGAACGGGTGCTTACGCCGGATGATACCTCAAAGCTGGTCGCCGCGGTAAATGGAAGCTGCGGACTTCCGATTTCGGTAGAGGTCCATACAGTCGGGTGTGCCTGTGCGGCGGCTATGGCGGGCGCCGATGAAATATGCCTGCGCATATCGCGCGAGGCTTCGACAAATTTCACGGATATTATAAGTGCGGTCCCCACGGCGCTTTCCGCACGTATGATCGGCAGAGTACTTGAATATTTGCCGGCAGGCGTTGCCGAAAGCGGAGTTGTTGACGAGCGCATGAAAGCCGCCGTCGAACGTGTGCGCGCCGATGCGGGGTATCCGCCTATGGCGTCGCCTGTTGACGGCATTGTCTATGCCCAGGCGGCAGTCGGAACATACGGTGATGTGTACGGTGAGCTACTGCCGGAATTCAAAGCGCTTGTACGCGGAATGTACGGAAGGACACCGATGCCGCCGGCGCCCGAGCTTGTGGCGCTCACCGGCAGAAATGCTCCGATAATGCTCACGCGTCCTGCCGATATGCTTTCGCCGGAGCTTGAGTCACTGCGTTCGGAAGCGGCACAGTACCTTGAACAGGCAGAGGATATCCTCACGTATGCCATGTCTCCGTCCGGTGCCGTCGGCTTTTTTGAATACCGTAAGGCACGTGAATACGGTATAGATGCCGTACATTCGGACCCGAAACTCGGAGTACATGTGATATAACACTCTCGCGGTGCTTCAATATAGCTATATATAAAATTGAACTGCACAAAAAGCGGCGGTGACGGAAAGCTCGTTCTGAGTTTTCCGGCATCGCCGCTTTCGGTAAAGTGCGCGGACATAACGACCGGCACTCCTGACCGTGTGACTTATTTGCTTTCTTCTTCTTCTTTTTTTATCAGCTTCACAAGTGCGCTCGTGCCGAGACGTGTCGCGCCAAGGGAAATAAAGTCCTCAGCATCGGCAAATGAGCGTATACCGCCCGCCGCTTTTATCTTGAGTCCCTCCGGGATATTGGCTGCAAACAAGGCGATATCTTCACGCGTTGCACCTCCGGTCGAAAATCCGGTTGAGGTTTTAATGTAATCGGCGCCTGCTGATCCTACGATTTTGCACATGCGCCTCTTTTCGTCGTCTGTGAGCAGGCATGTTTCGATTATTACCTTGAGGATATGCTCGCCGCAGGCTGCTTTTACTGAACTTATTTCGTCCTCAACGGCATCAAAGCGTCTGTCCTTCAGCCAGCCGAGGTTTATCACCATATCTATCTCGTTTGCCCCGTTTTTTATTGCGTCGTCGGCTTCAAAGCACTTTGCCGCTGTTGTGTCGTAGCCAAGCGGGAAGCCGACGACAGTGCATATGTTGAGCTTGCCTTCAGTATATTTGTGCGCAAAACCGACGTACGAAGCGGGTATGCAAACCGACGCGGTGTGATATTTAAGACCGTCATCGCATATGGTCTTTATCTGCTCCTCTGTTGCCGTGGGTGCAAGCAGAGTGTGATCCGCATATTTCAGAATTTCATATTTATCCATCATAAAACCTCTTTTCACAGTGTTGTGTATATATATGATAGCACAACGCACAAAAAATATCAAGATAAAATAGAAAAAGTATTGAAAAAAAACTACTCTTCTGATATAATTATTCGTAGTTCAATTCAAGTAACGAAAGGTACGGATCAGATATGAAAGTAAAGAACGATATACATAACCATACCCTTTGGTCGTCGTGCTGTCATGACCCCGAGGCGACTATAGACGCATATGCACGTCGTGCCAAGGAGCTGGGACACACTGTCTTTGGCGTCTCCAACCACCTTTGGGACGAAAAAGTTCCCGGCGCAAGCCCGTGGTACCATAAGCAGATGATAAATTACGGTCTTGAGGGCGCTCGCGCCGAAATGCCGTCGCTTCCCGGCATAAGACTCATGATAGGCACCGAGACAGAATACTGCGGTATGTCCGACACACTCGGAATGCTCGCCGAGACCGCAAAACGCTTTGATTATGTGCTTGTTCCGCACACTCACCTGCATATGAAAAATTTTGTCATTCCCGAAATGGATGACATAAAGGCAAAGCGCGATGAGCTTACCGCAAAGCTCACGGCTTCAATGCCCGAGCTGGGTGCAGACCGCGCACAAAAGATGGTGAACTCCATTCCGCATGCGGAGATCGAAAAGCTCATAGGTGAGCGCAAGGTCGATGTTGTCGGCTATCACGCTGACTTTATGTACCGCAGCTTTATCGGACTCATGAACAACAAGGAATTTCAAAAGCTCGCCGCCACCGTTCCGACGATAATAGCACACACATTCTCACCTTGCGGATTTTCTATCGAAATGCAGAAGACGCTGATCGAGGCGGTACCGGATGAGAGATATCTTGAATGTTTCGGCATTGCTGCAGGAATGGGAGTGGGGATTGAGGTCAATACAGGCGCGTTCAAAATGCCCGGAAACGACTTTGTCGACGAGGCAATGATCCGTGTTATGAAGCTCGCAAAAGCCGCCGGATGTAAATTCACATTCGGTACGGATGCACATTCTCTTGCCGGACTTGACAATATCCGTATGGCAGACCGTATTTCCGAGCTCTGTGATATAAATGAAGATGACCTTATGGATTTCATAAGGGGCTGATATAAATAACGGAACAACGGACTCGGAGGCATGACGCCGCCGTTTATCGTCCGCGCTTTTTCTGCTCTTAAATAAAACCGTGGCTGTCGCATTTATGCGACAGCCACGGTTTTCAGTGCGAAGCACTGAATGTGAAGTAATTGCTTACGGAGGTGCCGGGGAAGTATGCAAGCAGTATCTGCGTTGCGGTAGCACCTGCCTCGCCGAGGTCGGAGGCGCCGAACTGGCTCATGCCGACGCCGTGTCCCATGCCCTTGCCGACGATGGCAAAGGAGGACGACGATGACGCCTTGTGCGTGGCATGTACCTTCTGAAGCTGATTGACGATCAGAAAGCTGCCGTAGTTTGACACCACAGTGTAGTTTCCGTTGGCATCCGGCTCGGTGGTGACAGGAATCTCAATGTCTCCTCCGATTATCTGCGCTATGCCGTCTCCGGTGTAAATGTTCAAGGTGGAAGACCCGTCCTTCAGCGCTTTGCCGAGGTCGGTGAGGAAGTTGAAGCCTCCCGCATCGGAGTTGATCTTACCGTTTTTGGTCTGCACATAGACCGAACCTGCCGTAGACCCCTGAAGATTGATTATTCTTGTGGACTTCACGTTTTCGTAGGTGTAATCGACAGATCCCTTGCCTATCAATATGTTAGCCGACCATACGTAACCGTAGAGCAGGGAACGTACCGCAGAGCAACGCGTTGCGGAGGCGGTATGACCGTTGGCATCGGTCAGCTTTATCGAATATACATACGGAGACGAGTCGCCGGTAAGCGTGGTCTCAACCTTTACTATATCGGAATTTATCTGTGTTTCGCCGTATTCGCGACAGGCTGTTTTGAGCTGTGAAGCCGAAACCTCACGGAACCACATTCCCGAGCGGTATTCCGAGTATTTTTCCCACGGCGTTGCCTGTGTGCGCAGGTAGCTTGCCACACTGCCGCCCCATACATACCGCGGGTTTACCGACCAGCCGCCGATGCTCGATGAGTAGAGTCCTTCTACAATGTTTGAGCCATATGTCAGCACCTGATCCTTTGTGTCGTATACCGCCTGCGTCACGCGCGGCGTTATCAGCTTTCGCCCGCGGTAATTCTCGCAGTG
>CATYWI010000172.1 GCA_958414155.1 uncultured Anaerotruncus sp.
CGGTCACGGGCGAGGCGCTCGGAGCACCGGAAAAGACAATGCACGTCGGCAGTCCGCTGCGTGCGGATTTCGGTATGATCACCCGTGCCGATGCACGCGCCAAGCTGGGGATTCCTCCCGAATGCCGTAAATATATAGTCTCCTTTGGCGGGAGCCTCGGAGCAGAACGCGTGAACGGCGCGATGATAGAGCTTATGCGGGACTATCTTGCGGCGCATCCCGACATATACTGCACGCATGCATGCGGCGCAGGCGGCTATGCCGAAGTGCGCGCGGCGTTTGAAGAGGCGGGACTTGGAAAGTATCGTAATCTTGAACTGGTCGAATATATCTATGACATGCCGGTAAGAATGGCAGCGGCGGATCTTGTTGTGAGCCGCTCGGGCGCCATTACGCTCTCCGAGCTTGCGGCGGCAAAAAAAGCGGCGATTCTTATACCTTCGCCGAACGTGACCGATAATCAGCAGTACAAAAACGCAAAGGTGCTTGCGGACGCCGACGGCGCCGTGCTGATAGAGGAAAAGGATCTCGCTCCCGGGCGCATATGCCGTGAGGTCGCGGCGATACTTGACCGCCCGGCGCGTCAGCATGAGCTTGAAGAAAACATTGCCGCTTTTGCGGTTCCGGATGCCAATGAGATCATTTTCCGTGAGATCGCGGCGCTTGCCGGGAGCGGAGGAGACAAAAAGCAATGAATGTGCAGAATACCGGCAGACCGCAAGGTGCGGTCCCCGTGACAGCCGGGACGACGCCGGGGGCTGCGCGTCCGGCGGTACGGCGTGTACCGGGCGAGCGTCCCGCTGCGCCGCAGAGCGAGGCGGAGCGCCGCGCCGAAGCGGAACGCCGCCGCATGGCTGCGGCAAGGGAGCATGCCAAAAAACGCGAACGCAGAAGAAAGGCAAAATGGCTGCTGATAGCCGCGCTGTTATGTCTCAGCTGTGTTCTCATATACGTCATATCACGCTTTCTCGGCTCGTTCTTTATCGTAGGCGAGATAAACGTTGAGGGAGAGTCGCCCTATTCCGCGGATGAGCTAATCGCGGCATCGGGGATATCGTGGAACGACAAGCTGTACCGGACAGATAAAAAAGCAGCCGAGGAGAGCATAGCGGCAAAGCTGCCGTACATCTCGTCTGTCAGCGTGAAAATAAAATTACCGTCCTTCGTGTACATTACGGTAAGCTCGTACAAGGCTGTAATGTATGCCTGCATAGCCGGGGATTATTACGCGCTGTCCGGCGACATGCGCGTGCTTGAGCGTGCGGACAAGCCCGACAGGTTTGAAGCCGCGGGGCTTATGTGCGTCACTCTGCCGCAGGTGGGGAATGCCGTGGTCGGAACGCAGCTCACACTGGCGGACGGGACCGATCCCGGATATATCGGCAGGCTCGTGGATGTGATATCCGGCTCCGAGCTTGCGGGACGCGTGACGAAGCTGTTTATCGATGAGCGTTTCAATACTGTGCTTACGGTGGATGGCAAATACCGCGTGCGGTTCGGCTCGGATGCCGGAGCAGCCAATAAGGCGCTTGCAGCCGCACGGGTGATAGACGAGTGCGGATATGATGCGGACGCAACGGCAGTCATAGATGTTTCCGATCCCGCTGTGGTCGTTGCGGTGAAGCGCGAGGGGCTTGACCTGACTTCAAAGAGCGACTGAAATGCAGATTTTGGCACATTTTGAGCGCGAAATCGGTCGGGAAATAAATGTTTGTGAGAAAAAGCAAGAAATTTTCGCAAAACCCCTTGAAAAAAATCGAAAAAGATATTATTATATAATGGATGTATTGTATTGCCCACGCGCGTCCCGGCGCGGGGATTGATCCTAATGTTAAGAAGAAACAAACCGGAGGAAATAAAAATGGCATTTGAGCATGATGATTTACTCGAAAGCGGCGTCAGCATAAAGGTAGTGGGCGTCGGCGGCGGAGGAAACAACGCCGTAAACAGAATGATAAGCACCAATATCCGCGGCGTTGAGTTTATTGCCGTAAATACCGATAAGCAGGCGCTTCGTTCTTCAAACGCTCCCAATCAGATAGTAATAGGTGAAAAGATCACACGCGGACACGGCGCGGGTGCAAACCCCGAGATCGGTCAGCGCGCCGCCGAGGAAAATACCGAGGAAATCAAGTCCGCGCTTGCGGGCGCCGACATGGTGTTCATTGCCACCGGTATGGGCGGCGGTACGGGAACCGGAGCCGCTCCCGTTGTTGCACGCATAGCCAAGGAGATGGATATCCTCACGGTCGCCATCGTCACCAAGCCCTTCATATTTGAGGGTAGCCGCCGCATGCGTCAGGCAGAGGAGGGCATCCGCCAGCTCAGCCAGTATGTCGATTCGCTCGTTATCATCCCCAACGAGAGACTCAAACAGGTCTCCGATACACGCATAACCCTCTTCAACGCATTTGAAATAGCAGACGATGTTCTACGCCGCGGCGTACAGAGCATTTCCGAGCTTATCAATGTTCCCGGCTTCATCAACCTCGACTTTGCCGATGTTACTTCCGTTATGCACGATGCGGGCTTTGCTCACATGGGCGTCGGAAGCGCCACGGGCAAGGACAAGGCTGAACTTGCAGCCAAGGCTGCTATCTCCAGCCCGCTGCTCGAAACCTCTATCAAGGGTGCTACCGGCATTCTTGTCAGCATATCCATCTCGCCCGATGTAGGACTTGAGGATGCCGACCTTGCCTCCACCATGATAGCGAACGAAGCCAGCCCCGAGGCGAACGTTATCTGGGGTGTTGCGTTCGATCCCGATCTTGATGATGAGATGAAGATCACCATTATCGCCACCGGCTTTGAGAAGGACGCGGAGGAAGCGCTTGAAAATTCCGCAAAGCAGGAGACAGCTGCCGCCAAGCCCGCCGAGAAGAAGGTAGAGGCTCCCAAGGCACAGCCTGCCGCACCTGCCGCCGAGACTCAGCACAGCTATGAGCAGCGCAAGGAGCCGGTACCTCAGCCCAAGCCCGCCGAGCCTGCAAAGGCACAGCCCGCCGTTGAGACCCCGGCGCCCGAGAATGCCGCAGAACTGCCTCGCGATGCAGACGGATTTGACGAGATCATGTCCATACTGCGCAACAGAAAGCACCGTGACGATTTCCGCGGATCGGGACGCAGATGATCCGCAAAAATTCCGAAATTATAAAATCTACCGATAAAAGATAAACCTGATCCAGAGAGGCGTCCGAAATATCATGCGGACGCCTCACGTTTTATTTTTACATGAAAAAACTGATGATTCTTGCCGTCCTTGTCGCCTCCGTATTTGTGCTTGCGCTTTCTGCAGGCGCCGAGGACATAACAGGGACAGTGAAATTTGCGCCTGCTTCCCCCGCCGTCACCGACGGGAGTGAAAGAACATACTCGGTATACGAGGCGGGCAGCGAGATACACATATCGTCCGCAGGTCCGCGGATAGCCGCCGTGTATGTGAAATTCGACCGCGAGCCGCCCTCATGGACGCTTACGGCAAACGGCGTGTCCGTGCCGCGCGGCAGATACGGCTTCTGGCACGAGTTCTGCGATGTCGCTGAAATGTGCGGGGAAGCGGAGGAGGTCACGCTCTCATTCGACGGTAAGGCGGAGATATGCGATATATACGTGTTTTCCGCAGGCGGGATACCGGACTGGGTGCAGCGCTGGGAGCCTGCCGATGGGTATGCGGATCTTATGCTGATGTCAACGCATGCCGACGACGAGCAGCTTTTCTTCCTCGGAGTTCTGCCGTACTATGCCGGTGAACTGGGGTATGAGGTGCAGGTCGTTTACTTTACCAACCATCTCAATACGCGCAACCGTCCGCACGAGCTGTTGAACGGACTTTGGACGGTCGGTGTAAAGCGGTATCCTGTGATAGGAAGTCTCACTGACCACTGGGACGGATACACGCTGACGCGCGAGTATTCATATTCCGCTGCAGCGGCAGAGGGACTGTCGCGTGACGATCTTATAGCTTTTCAGGTATCTGCGTTGCGGCGGTTCCGCCCGCAGGTGGTCGTCGGACACGATATTGAAGGCGAATACGGTCATCCGC
>CATYWI010000173.1 GCA_958414155.1 uncultured Anaerotruncus sp.
GGTCGAAAAAACGGGAGAAATCTCTCGAAATCTCCCGTTTTCTCGTTTTTCCTCGCTCGGATCTAAATTGACTTGTCATCATGTGACGTGTGTCCGATTTAGATGCAAAGCCGTGTGTGGATGATTTAGATGCACGCCGATTTTGCAGAGGGTACACTGACTCCTTGGCGATGATGGGAGTTAAAAGTATCCGCGGTCTGCCGGACTTTTAACGCCATGTTTGCAACGAAGCCTATGTAACTTTTATTTCTCGTCAGAATTCCAATACTTTGCATATTGTTTTCGCAAGTATAACCAACCGAACAAATGGTAGAATAAACTACTTGTGCCGCATATACCTACAATAGCAAAAATTATATTTTGGGGAGAAAACAGGGGTGTTCCATCAAAAATGTGCGACAATATAATACCTGCGACAGATATAGAGGAAAACAGAAGTCCGATTAAAATGTATTGCCACACTAAATGTCGCAAATATATATTTCTATAAACTTTTCTTTGAAGCAGGTCTGCTTCTCTTGTTATACGATATACAGATGTAGTCTTTAAGCCTTCTATAAAATTGCCGCTGATTTCGGTCGCTTTGTACTCACGTTTCAATAATTGCTCGGTTTGTATCATGCCGCGTTCTTTTACAAATGAACAAGTCAAAAAATATTTAGTGGCTTTCGGAGATGCTTTGACAAATTTGAATTTTCTGAATCCGGAGATCTTTTCAAGTCTCCATCCCTCATTTTCTAAACGTTCCAATTCAGCTTCAATTTCATCACATCTCCATATAGGGGCAAAAAAGCGTTTTGTCATTGTTTCTTTCAAAAAATCACCGCCTCTCCTATTTTTATTATACCACAACTTTGTAAACATTTCAACCGTTTCGCCGGTTCAAATCCGGCTACAGACCCGAAATGCCCGAAATGCATCTACAAAATTTAGAAAAACTTCAGGGCCGAAAAAAGCGGAGAAATCTCTCGAAATCTCCGCTTTTCTCGTTTTTTCTATGCTGCATCTAAATTGACGCATCATCATGTGTCTACAGGTCAATTCAGGCGCGCTGCAAGTGACAGTGTTCTTTCGTGCTTGCAGAACCATGCTTGTAAACGAGCTTATGTACGATTACAAAACATAACTCACAAAAGAACCGGTAACAGAGCCGTCCGGCATTTTCACCGGACTGACAGAAAACCTGTTTTTCAGCCATAGACGGTGAGATGGTATATTCCAGATGTCGCAAAAAGCCCGTATTTGATATACGTTTTCCTCTTTGGCAACTTTGATTATCTCGTTCAACATAGCTGACGCGATGCCTTGACCGCGCAGGTTTGTGTATATGACTTCAATTATATTTACAAAGATTTCGCGTTGCTCGATCGGTGCAGAGATTTCACGCTTGAAAGCCCAGAGAAAACATATTCGGTTAATAACGTTTGCTTTTCGGCTTCTGTTCCGAACCGTATCATTACGTCCTTACGCATGATTATTCTCCTTTGCCGTGTTGATTGATGAGATCAAAATCCTTTTGATTTCGATACATCTGTCAAGTATTGCTCTTTCGCTGTAATAGCCGCTTTCAATCAGAAGTTCCAACCAGTATTCCGTCTCGGAGCATTCCTTTAAGGCAATATGCAACTTTGCAATAAAATCCGCTTTTCCCTGTGCATAAAAGGCTTCATGAATGTTCGCCCCAATGCTCGTACCGGAACGCAAAAACTGATTGATGAGCGCACTTTCGCACCTTGCTTCGCGCAGTACCCGGCATGCACGAATCACTTCCAACGCAAACGCCTTTGACTTCACCATTAATGCACTTTCCGCCATATCGCTTCACCACTTCTCTTTTATGCTTATTATTTAAAATTGCTTTTCGCCCCTGCGAAAAGCTACCTCGCTTCTTCACTATTCACTATTCCTTATTACTTCGCCAAAAACCTCCCGGACGGGATAAGTGAAAAATGAAAAGTGAAGAGGTAATAAGTAAAAATCTCCCCAAACTTCGTCCGGGGAGATTTTTGGCTGGGATGGCCGGATTCGGACCGACGAATGCAGGAGTCAAAGTCCTGTGCCTTACCGCTTGGCGACATCCCATTATTATTACCGTAATATTTTATCACATCGGCGGCTTTGTGTCAAGTGAAAAAACCGAATTATTTTCCTTCCGCCGTGCCAATTGCACGGCGGAAGGAAATGCGTGATATTATATCACCAGGTCCAGCCGGTGTATCCGCCGCCGAGAACGGGGGCGTTATAGGTGTGGCTGATAATTCCGTCTGTTACGGTAAGTCCGTCCGTTCCGTCGCCTGCGTAGTAGATCATATTGTTCTGCACATATTTTTTGGCTGTGTCCATAATCTTTCGCATTGCGCTGCTCCTTACCGAGCCGCCGGACGACTGAGGCGCAAGCACTACGGTGGCTTGTATTTTCTCATACAACGGCTGAATGCTGTTGTACACGTGGTGCGCGAGCTGTACGATATCCCCGCGCAGCGTTGCGTTACTGTTGTTTGCGATGATAACGTTTGCCGCCGGCTTGTTTATATCGCCGAGCAGCCAGAAGCTCTTGCCGTCTATGATGATTTTCAGCACCATGCAGGAGTTATTGAAGTCATCAGCGATCTCGCTTACGGCTGTGACGGGATCCACAAGATCCTCGTGCGTATACATGACGTTGATTTTGATATCGGCAAGGTCAATGCTCTGTCCCGTATGTACCTGAATGAACTTTATATTGTCTCCGGGGAAGCAGCTCTTGATATACGATATCATCTTTGCCTGGTTGCCTCTGCCGTCGGCGAACCTGCCTGTTTCGGTATAGTATGAGGGCAGATTGAAGAAAACGCGCTCAAGCGTCAACTCGGAGGAATACTTCTTGAAGAAGAGCGAAACGCCGCCCATATGGTCACTGTGTCCGTGCGTTACCGACCATGCCGCGATGCGTATTTTGCCCGTCGTGACCCCGGTCACCTCGCGCAGGAATTTCATGAATCCGTCGCACTGCGCAGCGTCAAACTGTTGCTGACCGCCGCCGTCCATAATATAAACCGAGTTGTCTGCCAGCTTGATGACATACATCATTCCGCAGTTTATTCTTACCGCGCCGTCTGTGTCGGTCGCATTGCCTCCTGCGGCTTTGCTGTGCATGGGAACGCCGTACTGGAAAAGCGTGGTCGTGTCGCCTGTCTGTTTGGTGTAGGTGTAGCCGAATTCAGCGGCGGTCATCATACTGCTTTTGTCGAGTATAACGCGCACCTCGGAGACAGATGCGGTATAATAGGCATAAACCGTCTGACTGTTTTCGGTGTACTGTGCGTATATGTTGCCGTCACAGGAATAGCTGTATGTTTCGGTGTAGCCGTATTCGGTGAGCTTTGCGCGGTATGCGTCAAAGCCTGCGGCATTCGTGCCGGAAATTATCATCATGAGAGATTCACCGCTGCGCGGCAGCGATCCGTCTGCTATGCCCTGTCCGCTGCGATATAGCTGTGAGGCGTATTTTCCGCTACTGTACGCGGGGACTGTCGCAAGCAGCCAAGAAGATGAAAGATTATTGCTGTATGCAAGGCATGCGGTACAGCGCATGTCTTTCGTGCCGGCAACAGCGACAAATGTATGCTCAGGCGTGCCTGCGCCTGCCTCGCCGCACCATATGCAGTATACAGGGTCATCGCAGCGTGTGCCTCCGGCGAATGAGTGACCGGAACAGCCCTTGTCGGCAGAGTGGAGGAGGGGAGCGCTCTTGTCGGTCGGTTCGTCTCCGGTGCCTTCCCATATGATGATATTGTCAACATATCCGCACTGTCTGCCGCCGGTCTTCAAAACTACCGAACCGCCGAAATTGGCAGGGTCAAAGTATTTTGAGCCTTCGGCTTTCGGCGATGCTTTTGAGACGAGCGTCCATTTGCCGCTGCCGGGGTACCCCGGCGTATTGACGCGCATGTAAACGCTGTTGCCGTTTTGCCAGTCAACGATATATCTTATCGAAACATCGATATTGGCAAACGCCTGGACCGACGAAGAGTATTTCA
>CATYWI010000174.1 GCA_958414155.1 uncultured Anaerotruncus sp.
GTCGTCGCCGTTCTCCAGAAAAACGCGGCAGAATACCGATGCGCTGAAAATGAACAGGGACAGTGAAGAGCCCCAGCGAAGGAGAAGGTATACCGAAAGCATCCAGAGCGCCGTGACCGATACGACCGATCCTATGGTCACCGATATCGCCGCCGCGCGCGGTCCGAAACGCCCGCACACAAGCACCGAGAGCATCCTCCCGCCGTCAAAGCCTTCTATCGGAAGCAGGTTGAGCGCGCCAAGCAAAAGCGACACCGCACAGAGGTTGAATCCGGTCCCGCCGGGTGCGAACCGTCCTGTGCCTGAAAAGCAGGCGTAAATGACGGCGCAGGTTGCAAAATTTGCCGCCGGTCCCGCGGCGCATAACAGCCATTCGTGCATATACGGGATCAGATAACCATGGGTCTGTATCGTTGCGCCGAGAGGACCTATATCGAGCGAGCGCAGTCTGATTCCGAGCAGACGCGCCGCGGCAAGATGTCCGCATTCGTGTATCACCGCCGCTGAAAGCGACGGCAGCGATATGCCGGGCGGCTCGAATACCAGCATTATAAAAATAAGAAATGCCGGCAGTATGCCTATTCTGAAAAAACTGTTACGCATTGTTACTCACCGTTACCGATTATTTTTCCTGTCTCTGTTGAAATGATATGCAAAGTATGATACAATATATCAATCGGTTTTGCATGAGGTGATTTTATTATGGATCTGAAAAATGCCGAGTGGATATTCTTTGATATGGGATTTACGCTCGTGGATGAGGGCGATGAGCACCGCCGCCGCGCCAGTATCGCAATAGATGAAGTAGCATCGAACGGAGGAGAGAAGATCACTCCCGAGGAATTTGAAAAAATGGCGTACGAGATAGGTGCGCGCGGGAAGGCTCCTTTTTCGCGCATCTGCCGCAGGATAGGAGCGCACTTTGTGCCATATACCGGCGAGCTTGAAAAGCCATACCCGTGCGCTCGCGCGGTGCTTGACAGGCTTGCGACAAAATACAGGCTCGGAGTGATAGCCAATCAATTGCCCGGAGCGGCGGAAAGACTCGCACGCTTCGGGCTTGACCGCCATCTTTCCGTCATTGTGTCAAGCGCGGAATTCGGGGCGGAAAAACCCGACCCGTCGATATTTCTTGCGGCTCTTGAAAAGGCGGGATGCAAGCCCGAGAGGGCGGTCATGGTCGGCGACCGTCCCGATAACGATATAAAGCCCGCGCGGGCGCTCGGTATGATGACGGTCAGAGTGCGTCAGGGGCAGTTCCGTATGTATTCTCCGGAAGGGTCGGAATTCGAGCCGGATGCCGATATAGCGGATATTTCCGGTCTGCCGGAGCTTTTCGGTGTGTAAAAGGTAAAAATATTTTTCACACGGTCACGGGATTCTATTGACAATCCCATGACCGTGTGATATAATAAAGTCACTGCAATGAAGCGGAAAGGGGGAGAACTATGAATCTTCAGATCAATGATGTGTACATTCCCGGCACAGTGCTCAGGCGAGACACCATGGGGAATGTTACGGGAATGGAATTTCTTAAAAAGATATTTTATATTCAGGACGGAATAATGCTGTCGCAGATAAGAGAAATATCGGGCATTGACGGCTCGACTCTTCAGAACTGGACAAAACGCGGATGGGTGGCAAACTCAAAACTGAAAAAGTATGATATAGATCAGCTTGCGCATATACTTATTATCAATATGCTTCGCTCGTGTATGCAGCTTGATAAGATAGCTTTTCTGATATCGTATATCAACGGGCGCGTTTATGATCGCTCTGACGATATCATACGCGATTCACAGCTCTATGATTATATCTGCCGCATACTTGATGAGTTGATGACAACCGATGGCGAGACGAACGAAAAGACATTGCGCGAATGCATAGCGCGCGTGACATCCGACTACGAGGAAAAGATAGGCGGCGCCCGGCGCAGACTCAATACGGCGCTTGAGATAATCGTGATCGCATACTATGCGTCGGTAATAAAAAGCGGCTCAGATGCAATGGTTGACCGCCTTATGCAGGCGTAATACACCGCGGGAGCGTTTCTCATCTATTTTTACGCACGGTACACGGTGCCGTGCGAGAAAGGTAAGGCATAATAATGATAAACTGGTGGAACGGACTTGAACTTGTGCAACAAATATTTGCTCTGATAGCCATTCCCTCAACGGCTATACTCATAATACAAACCGTTCTTCAGCTGATAGGAATCGGCGGGGACGACGTTCCGGAGGATATTGACGGAGACGGAATACCCGATTCCGATCTTGATGCTGCGGCTGCCGCCGATGACGGCTTGTCGCTGTTCTCGATACGCGGGATACTTTCCATGCTCTGTATAACCGGCTGGCTCGGCGTCGGTCTGCTTGAGACCGCTCTCCCGGATTGGGCGGCGATACTGATCGCTGTTGCGGCGGGCGTGGCAACGCTGACAGGTATTGCTTTTCTGATGAAGGGAATATACAGGCTGCAGTCATCCGGCAATATAGACATATCAAATGCAATAGGAAAGGTCGCGCGGGTGTACATACCGATACCCGCAGCCGGAGCCGGCTCGGGCAAGGTCACTATCACGATCCAGGAGAAGTTCTGCGAATATACTGCTATAACCGCAGCCGCGGAGGCTTTGAAAACAGGCAGTTATGTGAGAGTCGTTTCGGTGAGCGATGGCGGCGTTCTTCTCGTTGAGCCATTGACTGACGCGAAAAAAGAGCAGAATTAAAAAAGAGGCGTACCGTATTCAATGAACTACAAGCGTAACCTGAAATACTTTGAACAGGTAAACAAAACATACCCGATAGTGATATCCGCGGTACTCATAGCCGTCGGATTTATAATGGTGATATTTCTTGCCAGCACGAGCGGACTTCCGCGCGGGCTTATGCGAATGATCGGCTTTCCCATCCTTACCGCGGGAGTTGTACTTGCAACATACATCTCTGCAGTGAGAATAAAGGATTCCGAGCTTGACGATTCGGCGGCGGGACTTGAAGAGTCGTTCCGCGATGCGTTCATGCAGAAATTCGTCAACTCGGATGTGAGACGATACAAAAACGAACAGCGCTACGGCAAGCCGGGGGAGGAGCATCACACCGAGCCGGTGTTCTTTGGGACATATTTCTTTGACGATCCCGAGGCGCATTTCAAAAAAGGCGGAGACGGACGTGAGCGTTCATCGGTGTATTCGCTTTCCGGATTTATGCTGAAGCCGGATTCGATATGCATAGGTGAGCGACATGTCAGCCTTACGGAGGACAAAACGGATGATTTCTTCCGCAGCATTCCGTATTCGTCGCTTTCCGCGGCGGAATATGCCGATACCGGCTCAAGCGCCACGGTGTATGAGGGAAAGACCCAATACCGTCATATAGTCCTTAAGGATAAGGACGGCGGTACTGTTGCGGATATGCCAGTGCTTGCCGCGGCAGACGCCGATTCGTATCTTGACGAGATAAGCGTGCGCATATCACGCGCCGCCGCAAAAGCTGAAAACACGAACTCAATTTAAGAAAGGAAAATAAAAAATGACAAACTTCACCCTGATGCTTGCCGGTGGACTTTCCACCGCCGCCCCGATGATCGTTTTTGCTATTGCAATAGTGATCTTCGCATTTGTCGTAGTGTTCGCTTCGAGGTATAAGAAGTGTCCCTCCGATAAGATCATGGTCATATACGGTAAGGTCGGAACAAACGGCGACGGTACCCAGCGCTCCGCCAAGTGCATACACGGCGGCGCCGCGTTTATCGTGCCGATCGTTCAGTCCTATGAGTATCTTGACCTGACACCGCTGTCGATCCCGGTCGATCTTACGAATGCGCTGTCACACCAGAACATCCGTGTTGATGTGCCTTCGCGCTTTACGGTCGGTATTTCGACCGAGGTCGGCGTTATGCAGAACGCCGCAGAGCGCTTGCTCGGACTCAAGCTCGCCGAGATACAGGAGCTTGCAAAGGATATCATATTCGGTCAGCTGCGTCTTGTCA
>CATYWI010000175.1 GCA_958414155.1 uncultured Anaerotruncus sp.
GCGACTGTACCGTCGCGTTTTTTTTCTATTACCAGAGCCGAGACGTATGATACGGCGGTAGTGAAGACGATAAGAAACACAAGCTCTACGTTCCAGCTGAGGTAAAAATAATAGCTTGCGGCGAGGAGCAGGACCCAGCGCCACTTCTGCGGTGCGAGAAAATACATTAAGAGGACGGCAGGGTAGAATATAAGAAATTCAAGTGAGTTGAAAACCATGTCGGAGCATCCTTTGCCTTTGTGCTTTATACATTAATATTAACACAAAAGAACGTAAAAGTCAATGACAAAGGCGTCGGCAAAGACTATATTTTGTTCGGAAAACGGTTAATATGCACGATACGATTGACACACGCGTATTTGCATGGTATAATTATGCTGATGTAAAATAATTGCCTGCCGTTTGCGGTATGGCATGAACGTTGCACGTTCGATTCTGTACACCGGAAAGGAACAAAAAATGAAAAGCAGAAAAGAAATGAGCCCCGAATTCATGTGGGATTTCACACACATTTTCCCGACGCGCGAAGCGTTTGAGGCGGCGTTTGCCGAATGTGATAAAAGCATAGCGACGCTCGGTGAGCTTCGCGGTCACCTCGGGGACAGCCCGGAGACCCTTCTCAAGGCTCTCGACACTATATATGCCGTAGAGGAGAAGTTTGAGCGGGTCTATGCATATGCCTTGCTTCACAAGGAGGCTGATAATTCCGATCCCGAGTATCAGGAGATGGCGGCACGCGCCATGGGACTGTACGTAAAGCTCGGCGCGGCGATATCCTTCCTTGATCCCGAGATCATCTCGATAGGCTCCGGAAAGCTTGAAAAATGGATAACCTCCACGCCCGCGCTCGGCACATATGCATTCATGATGCGCGATCTCATGCGTATGCAGGATCACGTCCTCGATCATGCGCGCGAGGAACTGCTTGCCGAGCTGGGTGAGGCGGCACAGGCTCCCAATGACTGCTATGATATGCTCACCAACGTGGATATGGATTTCCCGACGGTAAAAATGTCTGACGGTTCCGAGTCTCCGCTCACCAACGGCAACTTCGGCGTTTACCGCGAGAACACAGACCGCGCCGTGCGTGTGGATGCGTTTGAAAAGTTCTTCGGCACCTACAAGAAGTATATCAATACCTTTGCAGCCACATACGGCGGCTCGGTAAAGTACGATTGCTTCAACGCCAAGGTGCGCGGTTATTCCTCGGCGTGCGAGGCGGCGCTCTTTGCCAATAACGTGCCCGTATCGGTCTATGATTCGCTTGTCAGCGCCATTCACGATGCACTTCCGTCAATGAGACGTTACCTTGATATCAGACGTAAGGCGATGGGCGCCGAAAAGATAGATATGTTCGATCTTTACGTGCCGATCGTTGAGGGCGTTGATATCCCCATGCCGTATTCCGATGCCAAGACACTTGTAAAGGAAGCTCTCAAGCCCTTCGGCAAGAGATACGGCGAGCTGCTTGACCGCGCATACAGCGAGCATTGGATAGATGTTTACGAAAATAAAGGCAAAAGCTCCGGCGCGTTCTCGTCCGGCGTTTACGGCGTGCATCCGTATGTAATGCTCAATTATACCGATACTCTTGACGATGCGTTTACTCTTGCTCACGAGCTGGGACATGCGATGCATTCCTTCTTCTCAAGCGAAACACAGGATTATCCCAACCACGACTACCGCATAATGGTCGCCGAGGTCGCATCCACTGTCAACGAGGTAATGCTGACAAAGTACCTGCTCGCCCATGAGACCGATCCCGGACGCCGCGCATATATCCTCAATCACTTCCTTGAGGGCTTCCGCACCACTGTTTTCCGTCAGACCCTGTTTGCCGAGTTCGAGCGCCGCTCGCATGATATGTACGCCGCCGGCACTCCTCTTACGGCAAAATCGCTCTCCGACGTATATTACGACCTTATTTCCACCTATTACGAGGGCGCCGAGATCAACGATATCATGCGTTACGAGTGGTCCTACATCCCGCATTTCTACCGCGCGTTTTATGTATACCAGTATGCCACGGGCTTCTGCAGCGCAGTTGCCATTGCGGGAAAGATAGCAGCCGGCGGAGATCCCGCGGGATACCTCAAATTCCTCACGCTCGGCGGTTCGGACTATCCGATAGAGGAGCTTAAGGTGGCGGGCATCGATCTTACAAAGCCCGATACCGTTGCCGCCGCCATGAAGGTGTTTGACGAAGCCATAACCGAGTTTGACAAGCTGCTCGGCACGCTCAAAAAATAAAGCATAATGGCTGTTTACGATTTCGATATGTTGGTCGCGCGCCGTGCCGCTGCAGCGGCACGCGGCGCGCGGGAGATAATAACAGACAGACGCGGTGCATCGGAGGTCGCGGAAAAGGGCGTGCACGATTTTGTTACTGCCACCGACCGTGCGGTGCAGAAGCTGCTTTTTGCCGAGCTTGCCGCGGAGTTCCCCGACTTTGCGCTGTTCGGTGAGGAGGGGACGCACAGCGTTATCGATCCCGCTGTGCCGACCTGGGTCATCGATCCCATCGATGGAACGACGAATTTTGTGCGCGGGCATGAGGCGTCTGTCGTCTCGGTCGCGCTTGTGCATGAGGGGGAGAGCGTTGTCGGCGTCGTTTACGACCCGTATACCGACCGTGCGTTCGTTGCGGCGCGCGGAGAGGGCGCGTATCTCGGCGACGAGCGTCTGCACGTCAGCGATGTAGACTACTCCGAGGCGATAATGGCTGTCGGCACCATGCCGTACGACAAATCCGACAGCGACAGGCTTTTCCGCATGTGGCACAGGATCTTTCTTGAAACGAACGATCTGCGCCGTATAGGTGCGGCGGCAAGCGACATTGTGCGCGTTGCCGCGGGGAAGATCGAAGGCTACTGCGAAAAACGCCTCGGCACATGGGATTATGCCGCCGCATCGCTGATACTCACCGAGGCAGGCGGAGTATTTTCCGGCTGGCACGGCGAGCGCGTCGTGATGGACGGAGTAAAAAGGTCCGTCGTCGCTGCCACGCCGCGCACACACGAGAGACTTCTTCGCGTGATTGAAGAAGAATATTTCAACTGAAAAATAAAGAAGAAAGACCCGGTGACTGAAATGACAAAAAAAGCAAACCTGAAATTTTTCGCACTTCTGCTTGCGGTGCTTATGCTGCTGCCTTTTGTGACCGCCTGCAAGCCCGCCGATGACGGCACGGATACCACCACCGGCGAGGAAGTGACCACAGCGCCGCCTCCCGAGCCTGTAACACTTGATCTTGCCGAATATATCATAGTGCGCGAATCGGATTATACCGATGACTACAAAAGCTGCGTCAGGGCTTTGCGCACGGGCATAGAGGAGCGCACCGGTGTTAAGCTGGACATGACGGAGGACTATGTTTACCCCGGTAAAGAGATAACCCCCACCGCCAAAGAGATAATAATCGGCAACACCAACCGTCCCGAAACGGCAAAATACCGCAATGGACTGCGTGAAAAGGATTTTGTCGTTACCTTTGAGAACGACCGTGTGGTCATTCTCGGCGGCAACGCACAATCAACGATGAAGGCGGTCGAGTACTTCCTTGATACCTTCGTTGACAGCGAAAGCAAGAACGTGACCGTGTACACTCACAGAGTGGATGTCGTGCGTCACGATTACGCGGTGGGCAGCGTGTCCATAAACGGTGTGATGCTTGAAGAATACCGTGTCGTGTACGCAAAGGATAATCTCCTTGCAAAATATGCGGCGGAGAACTTCGCCTCAGCTCTGCTTGACGGCTGCGGAGTGCGTCTTGATGTCGAGCCGGATACCTCCGAGGAGACCAAGTACGAAATCCTTATCGGCACTACCAACCGGAAGGAAAGCCTGACGTTTGCTTCGACCGCTCTCGGCAGCAACGAATATGTCATGAGGGCATCGGGCAGCAAAATCGTTCTGCTCGGCGACGGTTATATGGTCGGCGGAGGCGCCAGCGTGCTCCTCAACGAGTTTATACTTGAT
>CATYWI010000176.1 GCA_958414155.1 uncultured Anaerotruncus sp.
TATACGCAGAGGCGGGCGTGAAGACCTGCATACTTGCCGGCGAGCTATCCGGAATGCTGGCGCACGAGGCTGTCGGTCATACCGTTGAGGCGGATATGGTCATGGGCGGCTCTGTCGCCGCTCACCTTATGGGCAAGCAAGTGGCAAGCGAGCTTGTGTCGATGGTGGACTATGCTCACACCGCATTCGGCAAGCCCGCGCCGCTGCCGGTCTGGCTTGACGATGAGGGCATTATCGCCAAGGACGCCGTGCTCATCAAGGACGGTATCCTTACAGGCTATATGCACAACCGCGAGAGCGCCGAGCGCTTCGGCGCGGAGCCGTGCGGCAACGCGCGTGCGTTTGCCTTCTCGGACGAGCCTCTCATCCGTATGAGAAATACCGCGGTGCTTCCCGGCGAGTCCAGGCTTGAGGATATTATAGCGTCGGTAGACGACGGTTATATGCTCTGCAGCACTAACAACGGACAGGCTGACACGACCGGCGAGTTCATGTTCGGTGTTACCATGGGCTATGAGATAAAGAAGGGCAAGCTCGGACGCGCGATACTCGACACAACTATTTCGGGCGTTGCGTTTGAAATGCTCAAGACCGTCGATATGGTATCGGATACTGTGACATGGTCGTCGTCCGGCTACTGCGGTAAAAAGCAGCCCATGCCGGTGGGACTTGGCGGTCCCGCACTGCGCTGCCGCGTAAACATCGCCGGCCGCTGATAAAGAAGGGAGATCTGTGACATGAAAGAAATATACGATCTTGACGCCATTGCCGAAAATGCCATTTCCGCTCTCCTTGCCGCGGGGGCAGATAAGGCATCCTGCACGGTGAATTACGGCGAGGTGCATGAATTCAACTATGAGGGCGGCGATTTTTCGCTTTTCCGCACTCTTTTCAATACCACGCTTTCGCTTATGTCCATAAAGGACGGCAAAAAGGGAAGCGCGCGTATAAACAGCTTTGAGGCGGATGCGGTAGCCGAGGCGGTACGCGACTGCCTTGCGACCGGAGATGCTTCTGCGGCGGATGACGCGTGGGACATCGCCCCCGTCATTGCAAACGGTTCGTTTACCGAGGGCGAGCTTGAGCCGGATACCGAGCGGCTCTTTGAACGCACACGCGAGTTTGTCGGGAATATCGGAAGAATGTTTCCGAAGATCGTCGTCGAACAGCTTATAACCGATCATTCGGCTTTCCACAATGTTTACCGCAACTCCAACGGAGTCCACTTTGATACCCGCGGCGGATATTACAGCTGCTCCCCCATGTTCTCCGCACACGACGGCGAGAAGGCATCATCCTTCTTTTACTCACAGTGCGTGACGCATGATCTTTCCAAGCCCTTTATGGAATGCGGATCGATGAAGCAGGATCTCGGCGATACCGAAAAGCAGATAGATACCCGTGCGGTCGATGGAAAGTTCACCGGAACGGTGATACTTACACCCGGCTGCCTCGGCGATCTGCTGGGTTCGGCGCTCGATAATTTTGCCGGCGACAATCACATCCTTGACGGCACGAGCATCTGGCTCGACAAGCTGGGCAAACAGGTGGCTCACGAGTCGCTTACCGTCTGCATGGCTGCGCGCGATCCCCGCCTTGCCATGACCGACCGCTATACCGCGGAGGGCTTCCCGTCCGAAAACTTCAATATAATAGAGAACGGCATACTGCGTGAGTTCAACATTTCAAACTATGTTGCAAACAAGACCGGTAAGCGCCGCGCGCCCAATGACGGCGGCAGATTCATCATCGAGGGTGGCAGCAAGCCTCTTGCCGATATGATAGCATCGGTAAAGCACGGGCTTATCGTTGCGCGCTTCTCGGGCGGTGAGCCGTCTGCCAACGGCGATTTCTCGGGTGTTGCCAAGAACAGCTTTATAATCGAAGACGGAAGGATCACCGATGCCGCTGCCGAAACCATGATATCGGGCAACCTTGCCGATATGCTTATGAACGTAAGAGATATCTCCGCCGAGACAGTCTCGGACGGCGTGACACTGATGCCCTATATTTCATTTAACGGCATAACCATATCCGGTAAATAAACCTCATGACCGACGGCGGGAGCCATTCTGCGCTCCGCGCCGCCGGTCCTTTGACATATTTCCGAGAGCCTTGTTTTCTTTGCGGACAAAGAAAACAGGCACATGGACAAAGAGGGGCAAAGAAAGGAACAGCCATAAAATGGAGAAGCATATTGTATATACCGGCGCCGACCTTATATTCTGCGACCGCGCGGGACTTGACGGCGATGTAAGAAATATTCTCGACGGCGGACGGCTCGGGTTGCTCACCGCCGCATCGGGAACGGATAAGCGCGGCATGCCGACATACCTGCGGCTTGCAGCCGAGGGCAGACTCTCTGTGCTTTTTGCGCCGGAGCACGGGATACATTCCGCGCTTCAGGACGGCGCATGGGGAGGTGAATACACCGATCCCGATACCGGCGTGCCGGTATACGACCTGCCGGCCAAGGGAAACCCGAAGATAGGCGAGGCGCTTGAGCGGTGCGACGCCGTGCTGTACGATATACAGGATGTCGGCGCGAGATTTTACACATATATCTACTGCCTTGCATATCTTATGCATGAGTGCGCCGCGCGGCATAAGCCCGTGATAATTCTTGACCGTCCGGACCCGATAGGCGGAACGGCTGTTGAGGGCGCGATACTTGACGAGGCGAGATTTTCTTCCTTTGTCGGGCGGTATGCCATGCCCGCACGCTATGCCATGACCTGCGGAGAGTTCGCGCTCTGGCTCAACGCTACGCATAACGTGGGCTGTGAGGTGCATGTGGTGCGCTGCCGCGGATGGTCGCGCGATATGTATGCCAACGAGACCGATCTGGCGTGGATCAACCCGTCGCCCAATCTGCCGTCGGTAACGGCGTCGCTCATCTACATCGGTACCTGCCTTATCGAGGCGACAAATGTCTCGGAGGGGCGCGGCACAACGCGGCCCTTTGAACTTGTGGGAGCGCCGTGGTGCAGTGCGACCGATCTGGCTGCACGCCTCAACGCCGCGCGACTCGGGGGAGTATACTTCAGTCCGGCGTATTTTACTCCGGTGTTCGGCAAGCATGCGGGGACAGCCTGCCGCGGTGTGCAGATAAATGTCACCGACCGCCGCGCCTTCCGTCCGCATCTTGCGGGATTGTACCTGCTTGCCGCCATGCAGGCGTATCCGGAGTGCGAAACGCGTGGGAACGGGCTTTGCCTGCGCTACGGCACGGATGCTCTCATCGGCGGCTTTGACCCCGTCGCAGTGGCGGCGGCAGAGCTTGACGGAACAAAAAAATTTTTCGCGGAGTGCGGTCCGTACCGACTTTACTGATATAAAAACGCCGATTTTGCGCATTTTTTCGCGCCATACAGCATGGATAACGGTGCATGTGGGTGAAATGGATATAATCGCTTCGGATGTGAAAATAAAATTGTATAAAATGCACTATTGACATATCGTCAAGACTGCGATATATTATTATACGCTTCATTTTCTAAGAAGGAGGGATAGTATGATTATATTTGTCTGCAATCTTTGCGGCTACGAATATAAGGCGTCTGAGGGATGTCCGGATTCGGGCATTGAGGAAGGTACCGATTTTGACGATCTGCCCGAGGATTGGACCTGCCCGTACTGCGGAGCGGGAAAGGATGAATTTGAGCCAGTAGAGGTCAAGGATGAGGATGAAGAGTCCTCGGGTTCCGTTGATCCCGACGAATTCTGACGCAGCGCGTAAATTCGCGCGTTAATTTGAATAACTTTTTTTCAAAAAGGTATTGACAAAATCCGAAATGCGCGATATAATAAGCAGGTCGGAAAACGACGACCTGCGAGCGGGCCATTAGCTCAGTTGGTCAGAGCTACCGGCTCATAACCGGTTGGTCCGGGGTTCGAGTCCCTGATGGCCCCCCAACAACCAAGCTATCCGAACTCCTTAAAGCGGTGTTCACAAACGG
>CATYWI010000177.1 GCA_958414155.1 uncultured Anaerotruncus sp.
CTGCGCCGTCCCTCCGTGGCGGTGAACGTGAGCCACACTGCCGCGCCCACGCCGGGCGGATTTTCACGCGGACAGGCGGCGTTTGATGCCGATGCTTCTCCGGCGGTTCTGCTGCCGATCGGTCCGGATGACGCGGTATATCTCGGAGACGGTAAGCATGAGATAATATTTGCCGCCGTTCCGACCGAGGCGTGCCGCCCTGTCGCATCCGCGTGGGTCACGATCGCCGCTTCCGATGGGACCGTGCTGCGCATCGACGCCGAGGAGGGCGATGACGGTCTTTACCGTGCCGCGCTTCCTTACAGCCTGACCGAACGTCTGGCAACGCTTGAATATTCCATACACGCCACCGACGGCTCCCGCGAGGTGACGCTTGCCGGTCTGCGCTCGTCGGTCTACGATAACGCCGGACCGCGCGTTTGCACGATCCATCCTACCGAAAAATATGCTTATGACATTTCTGACGGAACGCCTGTGTGGGCGGAATTCTACGATATTTCCGGTGTGAGACTGTCCGCCTGCCGCCTTGAGGTGGACGGTCGCGATCTTACGCGGCGCGCCGAATGGAGTGGTGAGGGTGTCAGATATACTCCCTCCGTCCCGTTTGCGGTCGGCGAGCACGAACTGCGCCTTGTGCTTGGCGATATGCTCGGAAATCACACGGTAAAGAAAGTGCATTTTTCCGTTTCCGATATGAGCAATCTGTTTGCGTACCGCGGAGAGGTGCATTCGCACACGGGCGATTCCGACGGCGTGGGAACTCCCGCCGATGCATACACCTACGCGCGTGATGTCGGACATGCCGATTATTTTGCCGTTACCGATCACTCTCATTATATCTCCGAGGGCACCGCAACTGCCGCAAAGCTCAGAGAGACTGCCGACAGGTTCGACGATCCCGGCAAATTTGCCGCATTGTTCGGATATGAAATGACATGGAACATGATGTGCGGCTACTGGGGGCACATGAACGTCATCGGCAGCGGCGACGTTGAAAACAGGATCTATACCACTACGCTTCCGGCGCTTTACGATAAGATGGAAAAAGACCCCGATGCCGTTGCGATGTTCAACCATCCGGGCTATCCGTGGGGCGACTTTGACGAATATGCCTACCGCACCGATGCGGCTGACGAAAAGGTCTGCCTGACAGAGATACGCGATGCGTCATATGACCGCGAATATGCAATGGGACTTGCCGCGGGCTGGCATGCAACGCCGGTGGCGAACGAGGATAACCATTCCGCAACATGGACGACCGCGCGGCAGGCGATAGGTTTTGTGCTTGCGCCCGCGCTGACACGCGACAATATCATGGATGCGTTCCGCGCCCGCCGCACGTACACCGCCTCCGAACCGACGCTCAAAATAAAATACCGCGTGAACGGCAAATGGCTCGGCTCAAGACTGAACAATCCCGAAAAGCTGGACTTTGATATTTCGATATCGACCGAGGATGCACGCGGTATCGGGAAAATAGAGATCGTTGCAGAGGACAATATCGTAGTCGCCGCGCGCAATGCGGGAGCACTGAAGCAATTTGACTGGAAGCTGACGCTTGCACCCGATTTCGACTATTACTATCTTCGCATCACCGCGCAGGGGCAGTACTCGGTGACCGCTCCCGTGTGGGTGGAAAACCGTTGTGCTCTCACGCTCGGCGGTATCGAGACCGGCGCATCCTACAACCCGGAGCGGGGAACAGCCGCACGCCTGCGCATAACGAATGCTGGCGAGTCGGCGGCAAAGGATGTCCGCGTTGACTTTTATCTGTCGCGCACTACCGGCTTTGACCGCCGCGACGAGGTGCCTTATGCCACCGTACATTGCGGAAAGCTCGCGGCAGGGCAGACCGTGCGTGTGAGCCGTTCCTTTCCGGAGCTTGCCGTGCTTCACAGGCTCAGCGCTGTCGTAAGTGCGGAGATCGACGGGAAGCATGTCGTGGCGACCGCTACGACGCTGATATCTCCCGTTACGATAGCGGAAATACTGCCTTACAGCATGCCGCTTGAGCGTGACGGCGTAAAGACAGACGATCCGTTCCCGTATGTGGTGCTTTACAATTCCTCATCCCGCGCGCAGGACCTTAGCGGCGCTACGCTCAGACTCTGGTCTCAGACCGGAAAAGCTCCCTCCGAGGATCGCACGTGGAAATTCCCCGCAGGTATGGTGATAAAGCCGCGCTCGGTCATGGTGGTCTGGGTGAAGTATGAGAATCCCGGGGAGAATCCCGGGCTTACCGTGGAGGATTTCAACGAAAGATACGGCACGTCGTTCACCGAGGGCGAGGACCTTGTGATATGCGGCAAGCATATCCTGTCACGTTCGGTATACGGACGCAGACTTGAGCTTGTGACTGACGAAGTGATATCCCGCGCGCACTGGAACTATGCGGCGGCATTTGACGGAGACGCGCACCGAGGACGCGCACGCAGATATGCAAAACGCACCGGACTCTGCCCGACCGCCGCGCCGCTCGGACTTTTCGATCCCGCACCCGGCACGCTTGACGATGAGCAAAAGCGCGATGAATTTTCCACCGCGCCCACCAAAAACGAGAACCGCCAGCGCCGCCGCGATGAAAAGACCGATGCCAAGCGCGCAGCAAGGCGCGAGCGGCTCAGCGTTACGGACGGCGAGGCGGCAGTTATGGCTGCGGCGTCAGCCGCGGCGGTCGGCGGTATCGCCGCGCTCGTCGGTATCATTGGCGGCAAAAAGAAAAAAGGCAGGAAGAACATATGATGCCGCAGGGACTTCCGTGCTATCCTATGCACGTGTCATATGTTGCAAAATCTCCGATATGGGGCGGCACGGCGCTTGCAGAGCGCTTCGGCAAACATGCCGAAGCGCCGACTATCGGCGAGACATGGGAGCTTACCGTCCGCGATGATGAGATGAGCGTCATTCTTGACGGCGAATGCGCCGGAATGACGCTTGGTGAGTATATAGAAAAAAGCGGATGCACTGCGGTGGGACAAGCGCACGGCAGGTTTCCGCTGCTCATAAAATTCATTGACGCTGCCGACCGGCTTTCGGTACAGGTGCATCCGGACGACGACTATGCCGCACGCGTCGAGCATGGCGTGGGGAAGACCGAGATGTGGTATGTCGTAAACGCCGCACCGGGGGCGGAGCTGGTCATGGGA
Source organism: uncultured Anaerotruncus sp. (assembly GCA_958414155.1). Next base: position 3,147 of record CATYWI010000177.1, read on the forward strand.
CTTGCCGACGGCAAAACGCCGGATGACCTGCGTGCCGCAGCCCGTGCCGGCGGGGACGTGTCCACGTACCTCAGGTATGTTCCGGTAAAGCCCGGCGACTGCTTCTTTATCCCATCCGGAATGATCCACGCCATCGGCGCCGGGATCCTTATCGCCGAGATCCAGCAGAACTGCGATCTTACGTACCGTGTCTGGGATTACGGACGCATCGGCAAGGACGGAAAGCCGCGTGAATTGCACACCGAAAAGGCGTGCGACGTGATACGTCAGTTCACAGATGCCGAGGTCAGCGCCGTAAGGTTTGAAGCGCTTGAAGGCGAGCGTGGGAACACGCTGGCTGCCTGCCGTTATTTCACCGTCCGCCTCGGAGAAGGCGGCGACGCATTCACGGCTGATGATGCTTCGTTCAACTCTGTGCTTTGCTGTGAAGGCGCGGGTAGCGTTGCGTGGAGCGGCGGAGAGGTGAGCCTCAGAGCAGGGGAGAGCATTTTCATTCCTGCCGGCTTGGGTGATTACAGTATAAAGGGAAATGCCCGTGTGCTCGTGAGCCGGGTATAAAAAGGTACATGATAGAAAGGCTCTATAATAAAAGTAGGGGTCACGCAGATAGGCAAAGAAAAAAATAAAAGAAAATAAAAAAAGAACGAGCATATCTGAAAAAATCTGATGCAATGTAAGTTACCACACCAACAAGATCAGAGGTATCAGATATGCCCGATTCTTATTATGCGGAAACAATGTGTGTGCCCCGCTTGCGGAAAGGTGACGGCTAAAGTTCACGATTACCGTACGCAGCGCA
>CATYWI010000178.1 GCA_958414155.1 uncultured Anaerotruncus sp.
GTATCGTACAAGTCAACGCCGTCGCGGGTGCGCTTGAGGGGATATTCGGGCTTGACCGCCGCATATGCGGTGTTCTTATGGCGCTTGCGGCGCTGGCGATCGCCTCGGGAGGGCTAAACAGGATATCCGGCGCATGCTCGGCGCTCGTGCCGTTCATGACTGCGGGCTTCTGCATTCTGTCCGTCGCGGTGCTCATTATGCGCCGCGCCGAGCTGCCGCGCGCGCTCGGTGAGATAATGCACGGCGCTTTTTCTTTCATTAAGGAAGAAACGCGTCCCGCCGGAGACGGCATATCTTCATTTTTTGCGGGGGTGGGCGGCTTTTTTGTTTCACGCGCCGTCAGATACGGAGTAATGCGCGGGCTGATATCGAATGAAGCCGGCTGCGGGACCTCGCCGCTCGCTCATTCCGCCGCCGACACCGATTCAGCGGCAAAGCAGGGCTTCCTCGGCATTGCAGAGGTCATCGTAGATACCGTGATACTGTGCACCGCGACCGCACTCGTGATACTTGTAAACTATGCAGATGTCGCCGTGTACGGTGAAAATTCGGTCATGATGACGATAGGAGCATATGCCGCCACGCTCGGCAGCTGGGCGCAGCCGGTGCTTACCGTCGCGGTGCTGCTTTTCGGGCTTGCGACAGTTATCTGCTGGGCGTATTACGGGCAGGAATGCATTTCCTTTCTTGGGCTTTCGCCCAAGCGCGAGCGCAGTGCAACGCGGATATTCAACATAATGTACGCCGCCGCCGCATACATCGGCGCCGCTTCCCCGCCCGGCGGCGTATGGACGCTCGCCGACTTTTCAATAGGGCTTATGACCTTTCTCAACATAGCCGCGCTCATTCTTCTGCGGCGCGATGTAAAAAAGGAAACAGAGTGCTTCGCAAACAAAAAGACTTGAGCCGTCAGTCACTCCTTGCCCGTGACGCAAAAGCATTGACATTTTCTCCGGCGCATGCTATAATGGAATCGGTAGCAGTCGGATGTTGCTGTAAATGAAAGGAGAGAGCAATGGAAGCAAGCAAAAAGAAGCGCCTGAGGCTGTTTATCATCATCGCGGCGGCGATAGTCATTGTCATTGCGGTAGCGATCATCACATCGGAGCTTACACTTGGACACATCGTTTCGGCGAATGTCGTATGCACAGGTTCGACCTGCAGTACGCCTGTCTTTAGCGGCATTGACCTGAAAGTCGATCTCAACAATTTTTCCTTTTCGGTAAGCAACGCGGAAAGCCTTGCACAGGTAAAAAAGCTCGCGGACCGCGCCAAAAGCATTGACAGGTCTGAAAAACTCAACCCCTTTTCCGGAACCATAGTGTCGCCGACATGGACCATACAGATCGAATATCATTATTCATCCGGACGTTCAAAAACGGTAAAGTACCGCGGTCACGCCGATCTTGAGATATCAAATATAATACTTGATCTCAATGACCGCGAACTGTTTCTCACCGACGTACCGCGTGATATGATCGCTCCACCCGGAACGACATCCGTTGAAGAATAATTCGCTTACACATACAAATGGGGCTGTTAAATAACTCGATGTTTTTAACAGCCCCTCAAAAATGCCGGTCATGGATCCGGCATTTTTGAGGCGATCCTGGTCGGTTTTGCCGACCCGTGTCTTTGTATTTTCGCCGTTAGCGTTTCTTGACGGCAAAACGGCGGTGTTCAGCCGCCGAGACCAAGGCGACAGGGGGTGTTAAAAAACTCGATTTGAGTTTTTTAACACCCCCGATGATCAATATTCAACGAATTCGCTGTATCCGTCGTCGGCAAGCTTGGTCTTCTGGAAACCGACATTCTTCATGCGCGGTGTGACGAGCACGCGCGCCCCATCTGCTCTGAGCTGTGCAGCATCGGAAAGCATTGCAAGCATTTTTTCCTCATCCATATTTTTGGAAGCAAGGAACGCCACACTCCGCTCTGCTGCCGGCGGTTCAAATCCGCGGTCGGCAAGCGCCGCTACTATTCGTTCAAAGCCGAGCGAAAAACCGCACGCCGGAGTCTTTTGCCCCGAAAACTTTGCAAGCATCTCGTCGTATCTTCCGCCGCCGCCGACCGAATAACCATAGCCGTCCATGCTGATCTCAAAGATCGTGCCGGTATAATAGGACATTCCGCGGACAAGCGTCGGGTCAAATTTCAGGCTGCATCCACCCGCGGTCGCCGCGGTCGCACAGCGCATAATACCTTCAAGAGATGCCGCGATATCCGCTCCGTTGCCGCCGAGACGCTCGGCTACAAAGTCGGAAACACTCACTGAGTCGCAATTCTCATAAAGTGAAACATATTTTTCTACCGATACCGGATCAAAGCCTTCTTCTGTCAGCTCTTTTTTCACACCGTCAAGACCGATCTTATCCATCTTATCAAGTATGATAAAGACCTTATCGCAATCCTCCGGTTTGAAGCCGCAATAATCAGCGCAGACCTTGAGCAGGCGGCGGTCGTTGATGCGGACGGTGAAATTATCAAAGCCCAGCTCTCTCAGAACGCCCGTGGTGGCAGAAATCAATGTTATCTCCGCAAGCGGCGTCGCATCCCCGAGAATGTCGATATCGCACTGTGTGAACTGGCGGAAGCGCCCCTTTTGCGGACGGTCGGCACGCCAGACATTGCCTATCTGCATCGCCATAAAAGGCGAGGACAGCTTTGCCTGATTGTTGGCATAATATCTTGAAAGCGGAACGGTAAGGTCGTAACGCAGACCGCTGTCGCACAGCTCTGCGTCTCCGTTGGCTGCCTCATTCAGCTTTTCGCCGCGCTTCATGATCTTGAATATCAGTTTTTCGTTATCACCGCCGTTCTTACCCGTCAGATTTTCTATATGCTCGACCGCAGGAGTTTCTATCATAGAAAATCCGCTCTTTTCATATGCACGGATAATTACGCTTTTGACATACTCGCGCAGTCTTGTCTCGCGCGGAAGATAATCGTTCATTCCCTTTGTCGGAGTCTTTATAAGTTGCATTTTACACGTTCCTTTTCCCTGCGGCACGGCAGGGATGTTTATTTATCTGATATATTATACATTATAAGCGGCGGGATGTCAATCTTTCAGATAAAAAAAGCTCGGGTCTGCCGCGCTGATGCGCGACAGACCCTTTGACCTTTGTAAGTCAGGACTTATTCAGCCTTGGCGTCCTCGGTCTTTTCTTCAGCCTTGGCGGCTTTCTTCTTGCTCTTTTCGTCAACCTTCTCGTCAACACTCTTTGTCAGAGTGATGATAGCCATCTCGGCGGCATCGCCGCGACGGGGACCGAGCTTGTAAATTGCGGTGTAACCGCCGTTTACGTCGGCATAAAGGGGTGCTATCTGTGTAAACAGCTTAGCAACAACATCCTCTTTGGTGATATAAGCAAGAGCGGCACGGCGGCTTGCAAGTGTATTTTCTTTGCCGAGAGTGATCATCTTATCAGCCATCGCGCGAACTTCCTTCGCACGGGTGATAGTCGTCTCGACCTTACCGTTCTCAAGCAGATAGGTCACAAGTCCGCGAAGCATCGCGTTTCTGTGAGCGGTGGGTCTGCCGAGCTTTCTGGTTCCGGGCATCTTATGCTCCCTCCTTAATGTTTCTTTTCGTTTCGCTTTACCCTGCCCGTCGCTTATTCTTCATCCCGGCGCAGACCGAGACCGAGCGACTGGAGTTTCTGGGTAACTTCTTCAAGCGATTTCTTACCGAGGTTGCGCACCTTGATCATTTCATCCTCGGAGCGGCTGACAAGATCCGAAACCGTGTCAATTCCGGCGCGCTTCAGACAGTTGAAGCTGCGTACAGACAGGTCAAGATCCTCAATGGTCATCTCAAGAACCTTTTCTTTCGGGCTTTCGCCACTTATAACCATTATTTCAGCGTTCTTTGCTTCATCCGACAAATCCACAAACAAGTTGAGATGCTCGTTGAGAATCTTGGCG
>CATYWI010000179.1 GCA_958414155.1 uncultured Anaerotruncus sp.
CTTGCAACTCCCGTGGCAATAATGGTGGGCAGCGGTCTCGGCGCAAAAAATGGTATCCTCTTCAAAACCGCAGCTTCACTTGAGGAGACCGGACGGATCGCTATCGTTGCACTGGACAAGACCGGAACGATAACCTCCGGCGAGCCTCGCGTTACGGATATTATCCCCGCGCCCGGTGTAAGCGAGAAAGAGCTTATCGGCGGAGCATTGGCGCTTGAAAAAAAGAGCGAACACCCGCTGGCACGCGCTATACTGCATTATGCGGAAGAACGGAATGTTTCCTCGGATGAAGTGACCGACTTTGAAGCGCTCCCCGGGAACGGACTCAAAGCCAGACTTGGAGATGAAACAATGCTCGGAGGCAATTTCGCCTTCGTCTCGTCAAAGGTAAACGTTCCGGAATCGGTCGGAGAACAGGCACAGGCGCTTGCCGAGACCAGTAAAACGCCGCTGTTTTTCGCAAGGGGCGACCGCCTGCTCGGCATAATCGCCGTCGCCGATGTAATAAAGGAGGACAGCCCGCAGGCTGTCCGTGAATTGCAGGGAATGGGCATACATGTTGTCATGCTCACAGGCGACAACGAGCGCACAGCCCGCGCCATAGGTAAAGAAGCTGGAGTTGACGAGGTTATTGCCGGCGTGCTTCCGGACGGCAAGGAGCAGGAGATCAAACGTCTTGCCGCGCGCGGCAATGTGGCTATGGTCGGCGACGGTATAAACGACGCGCCCGCGCTCACTCGTGCCGATATCGGTATAGCGATAGGAGCCGGAACCGATGTGGCGATCGACGCCGCCGACGTGGTCCTTATGAAGAGTCGGCTGTCTGACGTTCCCGCCGCGATACGTCTGAGCCGCGCGACCCTCAGAAATATCCACGAAAATCTGTTCTGGGCTTTCTTTTACAACACGATCGGCATACCGCTCGCCGCAGGCGTGTTCATTCCGCTCGGTCTGACACTGAATCCTATGTTCGGCGCAGCGGCAATGAGCCTTTCCAGCTTCTGCGTTGTATCAAACGCACTGCGGCTAAACCTTTTCAAATTACGCGATCCGCGCCATGATCACAAACATGCAGGTCGTATCAAAAAAGCAAATACGGTACAGGGAGGACAAATGATAAAAACATTGAAAATAACGGGAATGATGTGTTCCCATTGCGAAGCGACGGTAAAAGGAGCGCTGGAAGCGCTTGACGGCGTTATATCGGCTGAGGTGAGCCACGAAGCCGGGACGGCACGCGTAACGCTCGACGGCGATATAAGCGACCGTGCTTTGAAAAAGGCAGTCGAAGCCAAGGGCTATAAAGTCAACGGTATTGAATAAACCCAAAGTGGCTGTTAAAAAACTCTATATGAGTTTTTTAACAGCCCATAGTTTTTTTCTGCGGAGAAGAACCTGCCTATTTTGAAAAACAGTTCACGGCGAGAATGGCTATACCGAGTACCACAAGTATGGCTCCCGTTATACGGTTGAGCGTCTTGGGGCTTGCCTTGTTAGCCAGAAATGAGGCAAGCTGTGCGAAAGCCAGCGTGCTTATCACGCAGATCACGAGCGCCTCTGTGTCCGGCGCGCCGCCTATCGCAAAATGGCTCACGGCACCCGTAAGCGCGGTCGTGCTCATTATAAATACGCTCGTGCCCACCGCCGTTTTCAACTCGTAACCGAGAACCGATGTCAGTACGAGCAGCATCATCATTCCGCCGCCCGCTCCCACGAAACCGCATATCAATCCCACAAACACGCCGCCGAGCACCGAGCGGATCGCCTTTTGCTTTGCCGTGGCATTTTCAAAGCGCTTTTTAGGCTCCACCACCGGTTTAACGATGAACTTGATACCTAACAGCAACGTCATGATAACAGACATATTGCCCATGGTAGTTTTAGGCACTATGCTGGCAACATAACTTCCGACCGCTGTAAAACAAAGCACCGATATCATCATTATGATACCGTTTTTGATATCGAGATTTTTGTTTTTACCGTATGTAACGGCAGACGCCGCGCTTGCGAGCACATCACTGGCAAGCGCTATTCCGACAGCCATGTAAGGATCCATATCAAGGAACGTGATAAGCATGGGACTAATCACCGCCGCCGCGCTCATTCCGGCAAATCCGGTTCCGAGTCCCGCGCCAAGTCCCGCGATAATGCACACAAGGATCTTAATCATCGCTCGTCACCCCCGTATCGAATGCACTCATATTTTCCTCCAGCTTTGCGGTTATGCTTTCAAACGTCAGCAGTTCCTCCGCCGTTATGCCGCGGCGCAGTGTTCTGGCAAAATTCTGCTGCATCCTGCGTCCTTCATTTATCAGCGGGGAGGCTTTTTCCGTCGGCACGAGACGGCGTATACGCCGGTCGTGCGGGTCACATTCCCGCGTCATGTATCCACCGCATATGAGCGTTTCCACAGCCACTGATGCAATTCCGCTTTTTATGCCGCGGACAGCACAGATGTCCCGCGCGGTATTGTTTTCAGGATTATTGGCACAAAACATTAAAACATCAAAGCATGTCTGATTTACACCGTACTTGCGGCATATCGGCATTGACAGTTCATTATAGATGTTGGCAAGTTTTCGCCCTATGGCGATCATTTTTATAGCAGACATCGGACCCTCTACATATTCTAATATTAGAATGTTTATAATTATATCATGTGCGCGCAAGTTTTTTTCGATCAGATAATTGAATTCTTCCGCACAAAATAGTATAATAGATATATCAAATATGTGAGGTGGCTTCGGATGCTTGATACACTTCTGAAAAAACGCGATCTTCCAACGCTGCGCCCGCGCGGTGAAATGCTTGATATCCTTCACCGGGAAATATACGGATATGTTCGTGCCACTTGGGATACCCCGGTTTTCACAGTCAAAGAGAACATCGTGCCAAACTTTTGCGCGGGCAAAGCGACACTCAACAAGGTGACTGTGACATGCAGAACAGCGGGCAGGGAATTCTCTTTTCCGTTTTATGAGACGCTGATCTATGACGGTAAGCATCATCCGTTTTTTGTACATATAAACTTCCGGGACAGCGTTCCGGACAGATATATGCCCACGGAAGAATTGGTCGATAACGGTTTTTCGGTGCTGTCATTCTGTTATAATGACGTAACACGCGACAATAACGATTTTACCGACGGTCTGGCGGGCATTCTGTACAACGGCAGCCGACGCCCGGACGATGCCGGAAAAATTGCAATGTGGTCTTGGGCTGCAAGCCGCATCATGGATCATGCCGAAACGCGCGGCGATATGCTTGACCTCGACTGTGCAACAGTCTGCGGTCATTCACGACTCGGCAAAGCGGCGCTTCTTGCCGCCGCGGATGACGAACGCTTTGCCTATGCGTACTCAAACGATTCGGGATGCAGCGGCGCCGCGCTTTCACGCGGAAAAAGCGGAGAAAACATAAAGGATATATGCAGCAGATTCCCCTATTGGTTCTGCGAAAATTATTATAAATATGCGGAACATGAGGATGAACTGCCATGCGATCAGCATTTTCTCCTTGCTGCAATAGCTCCTCGCCGAGTGCTTATCGGGAGCGCCGCGGATGATGCATGGGCAGACCCGCCATCGGAGTTTCTTTCCGCACTCGCAGCATCTCCGGTATTTTCAAGAGGGCTTGAATGTCCCGATTGCCTGCCAAAGGCAGGCGATTTCTTGCCGCGCGGTGACATCGGTTATCACCTGAGGGCCGGACGCCACTATTTCAGCCGCGAGGACTGGCAACGGTTGATTGAATTTATAAGGATACACGGAGGCGTCAAATGAACAAGCGGCTTGAGGAACGTCGGGGAGTTTGAACCGCTGTTTGCGGCAAAATACGTACAGAGCTTTTTCTGCTTCTTGCGCAAGCCTCTTCAAGCCCTTACTACGGGCTTGAGGGGATTCGGCTTATTCTG
>CATYWI010000180.1 GCA_958414155.1 uncultured Anaerotruncus sp.
GACCGACCCCGACTGCGACCGCCTCGGCGTTGCGGCGCGCGGCAGCGACGGTGCGCTCAGACTCATGACGGGCAATCAGTCCGGAGCGGTCCTTATCGAATATATCCTCTCCACTCACCGTTCGCGCGGCACTATGCCCGCGCGTGCGGTCATGGTCAACACGATAGTGACCTCCGACCTCGGCGACCGCATTTGCGAGTCCTACGGTGTAAAGGTCGAAAAGACGCTGACGGGCTTCAAATTCATCGGCGAGCGCATAGCGCGTCATCTTGCCATGCACGATGCAAACTATGTTTTCGGGTATGAGGAAAGCTACGGCTGCCTTATAGGTGATTTTGTCCGCGATAAGGATGCTGTCCAGGCGTCTCTTATGCTTTGCGAGGCTGCGGCGTACTACAAGAAACACGGAAAGACCCTTATCGATGTGCTGGGCGAGCTTTACGCGCGCTTTGGATTTTATCTTGACACCCAGTCGAACTTCTTCTTCCGCGGCGCCGACGGGCAGAAAAAGATCGCCGCGCTTACGGCGGGACTCCGCCGCGAGCACCCGACCGAGGTCGCGGGAGCAAAGCTGAAACGCATGGAGGATTACACATCCGAGGAAACACAGGCAGAGGGCTTCCCGTCCTCCGATGTGCTGAGATTTGTGTTCAACGATGGCTGTTGGGTCGCGGTGCGTCCTTCCGGCACAGAGCCTAAGTGCAAATTCTATTATTGCGTGCGCGCCGATGACGAGGCGGCGGCAAAGGAAAAGCTTGCGGCGCTCAGGGCGGCATTTGAGCCTCGCGACTGACCGGAATATGATCGGGGAGACGTGCTTTTTGCCTCCCCGTGTTTTTTATAAAAATTTTTTTGAATATCCCCGACATTTTGTGTTCCCCGGTCGTTATATAAGTAGTAAGAGAAAGGAGCGACAGTATGATCGACGCTGACGTATTCGGTGAATTCTATACGAGAAACTACAAGCTGGTGTATCGCGTTTGTTATACATATATGCAGAATCGCTTCGATGCCGAGGATTGCACCGAGGATGTGTTTGTAAAGGTACTGACGGGCAAGTACACCTTTCGCGATGTCGATCACGAGGAGGCATGGCTCACGGTCGTTTCGATGAACCTTTGCCGCGATAAGCTGAAGGCGCGCCGAAGGCATGCCGAGGTCTCGCTTGACGATGTGGGCGACATAGCGGATGAAGATCCCGGTATCGACGAGACACTGCGGGAGGTCATGCGGCTGCCGCTGAAGTATAAAGACGTGGTGTATATGTACTATTACATGGGATATCCGACCGACCGCATAGCGGCGGAACTGTACAAACCGGCATCAACGGTGCGCAATCATCTGCGCGAGGCGCGTGAAATGCTTCGCGTGCGTCTTGCGGGAGCAAATGCATAAGGGGTGGAGTTAGTAAAATGAATGATGACAGAGAACGGATCAGAAAAGCGATAGACAGCATAGAGCCGGAGGAGGGCGCGCGCGAGCGCATGCTTGCCGGGATAAAGTTAAAGGCAAAGGCGGAGGAGCAACGCCGCCGCATGATGCGGTCGCGCAGTCTGCAGTGGCTCGCGGCAGCAGCCTGCTTTTGCCTTGTGGTTTTGGGTGTGTTCAGATTTTCGGGCGTGCTTGGCGGCAACAATGTAACTCCGCCGGACGGCACTGTGGGACAGAGTGACCCGCCTGTAATGTCCGGCAGTCCTTACGAGGATGTTGCGAATGCCGATGCTCTTTATGAGAAGACAGGCGTGCGCATCGATGCTCCCGCCGGAGCGGAGGATGTCATGTACTCTGTTTACGATAAGAGCATAGCGCATGTGATATTTACGCGTGAAGGAGTAACATATGTTGTTATGGCTGCGGCAAAGAGCGGAGATTTTTCGGGTGTCGGCGGCGAGATGTTAAGCTCGGAGATGATCGATGCAAAAACGAGCGCGGTGATGACAAAAGTGAAGGACGATTTTTCGGAAGAAAAGTGGAAGGTCGCGTGGACGGACGGAAGGATCAGCTATTACCTTACCTGCCCCGCCGCGGCGGATGCCGAGGCGGTGAGGAAGACGGCGCTTGACGTCGTAGCTCTGAGCGAAGTGCAAAGCTGAAAAAATATTTTGAAATGTCGGGATTTTTCCCGACATTTTCTTTTGCACGGTCGTTATATGTGTAGGCGCGAATGAAAAGCGCGTAAAACAATAACAAAAGAGAGGTAACATTCAAATGAAACTCAAAAGAATTCTCGTTGCCGCACTTGCGGTACTCATGCTCATCGGTTGCGTTGCCTGCAACAATAATTCGTCGAATTCCGGCGACAGTTCGAAAAAGGACCAGACAACCGTATCGACGGACAGTACAAAAAAGCCGGAAGGTACCAAGAAAGCGGACGTGAACCTGACTCCCGCCGAGATTGAAAAGAAGATAGCCGACGCGATCGGCGCTGACAACTATCTCTGCACAGTCGATCGCGACATGGACTTTTTCTATAACTACTACGGCTTTGACCGTGACAAAGTAGAGTCTGTCGTAGCCAAGGAGAACACAATAGCCGCTGTCAACCCCGACGGCGTTATAGTTATGAAGGTCAAGGACGGTTATGCCGACACCGCTGTGGAGCTGCTCAACAAGGGCTTCGCTCAGCAGGTGAGCTACATCCGCCAGTATCCCTTCAATGTTCAGAAGGTGCTCAACGCAAGAATAGTAAAAGAGGGCAACTATGTGATATACGTCGCTGCCGGCGCCAGCTATAACGGCGAGGACAGCGAGGCTGAACTCAAGCTCGCCGAGGCTGAATATGCCAAGATAGATGCCGTGCTTTCGGAGATCTTCGGCGGTGAGATAAAGAATCTGGCGGTCGTTCCCGAGGGTGATGGGGGCAACGGAGGATTTTTTAACCAGGATAATCTGCTTATAGGCGGCTGAATCCCCCGCTGACAGAGCTCGGGAGGTGCGGAATGGTATTCTCAAGTCTTACATTCCTGTTTCTTTATCTGCCTTTGGTGCTGCTTGTTTACTTTGCGGTGCCGAAGAAAATGAAAAACGCTATCCTTTTCATATTCAGCCTTATCTTTTACGCATGGGGAGAGCCGATATATGTCGGGCTTATGATCTTCTCGACCGTGCTTGACTACTGCTGCGGCAAGGCGGTGGACAAGTACCGCGGCACGAAAAAGGCAAAGGTCGGGTTGCTCGTGTCTGTCTTTGTCAACCTCGGGTTGCTCTGCCTTTTCAAGTACACCGATTTCATCATCGGGACCGTGAACGGTATATTCGGTTCTTCGATACCGCTTCTCGGACTGCCGTTGCCGATAGGAATATCCTTTTACACCTTCCAGACCATGAGCTATACCATAGATGTGTACCGTGGCGACGCAAAGGTGCAGAACAATATCATCTCCTTCGGCGCGTATGTGGCGCTGTTCCCTCAGCTTATCGCGGGTCCTATCGTTCGCTACCAGACAATAGCCGATCAGGTGGACGAGCGTGTGCATTCCTTTGATAAGTTCGGAGAGGGCGCCAAAAGATTCATCTGCGGTCTTGGTAAAAAGGTGCTGCTTGCCAACAATATAGGTCTTCTCTGGGATACGATATCTAAAACGGAGATATCCAACCTGTCTGTGCTAAGTGCGTGGCTCGGCATATTTGCGTTTGCGTTTCAGATCTATTTTGACTTCTCCGGTTATTCCGACATGGCGATAGGTCTTGGCAAAATATTCGGGTTTGAATTTCTTGAGAATTTCGATTACCCCTACACCTCAAAAAGCGTGACCGAGTTCTGGCGGCGCTGGCATATATCTCTCGGCACATGGTTCCGTGACTATATCTATATTCCGCTCGGCGGGAACCGCCGCGGCAAGTGGATACAGCTACGCAATATTGCCGTTGTGTGGCTGCTCACCGGCTTCTGGCACGGTGCA